>DATFCC010000387.1:0-6584 GCA_035253505.1 Hyphomicrobiaceae bacterium | reverse complement strand
TCGTTCATTTGCTGTCGGCCCGCGTCGTCCGCTTGAAGCCCGGCAGCTTGCGCTTGCGCCCAGGAGGATGCGGTGCCTCCGCCGCCGTCACCACCTCGGCCGTGTGGCTCGAAAGCACGCGCGCGAGCTGGCGCTTGAGCTGCGCCTTGGCCGGCGCCGCCGCGGCGAGCACATCCTTGAAGCGATGGAAATCGAGCAGGTAGAAGTCGTCGACCTCCACGTCGATGTAGATGTCGGGCTGCTGCACCTTGAGCTTCTGGCGGATGATGGTGCGCTGCATGATCTGCGAGGAGGCGACCAGCGCCGCGAACGCGGAGGGAAGCGCCCGCTTGCCCGGCAGGATCGGCGCACCGCTCACATCGACGGCCACCGTGAGATCGGCTTCCCCGAGCAGCAGGTCGAACGGCAGCGGATTGACGAGCCCGCCATCCATGAGCAGGCGGCCGTTGACAGTGATCGGCGTGAAGAGTGCCGGCAAGGCGACGCTGGCTGCGATCGCCGTGCGCAGCGAACCCTCGGTGAATACGATCTGGTCCTGCGCGTAGTAGTCCGTTGCCACGACTTTGAGCGGGATCTCGAGCTCCGCGAAGTCGCGCGCCACCGCCGAGGGCAGCATCCGCTCGAGCAGCACTTCCCCGTTCAGCACCGAGGATCTGATCGGCAGGAAATTGAGTAACTTCATCACCGGGGCGGCGCGCGCGGACAGGAGCTGGCGAACGATGTCGAAGCGTTGGGCCAGCGCCTCCTCGGCGTGCGCCCGGATGAGCGCAGCCGACATGCCCGAGGCATAGGCCGCACCCAGCACGGCGCCGATCGACGTGCCCGCGATCACCTGGGGACGGATGCCGAGCTCGTCGAACACCTCGAGCATGAGAATATGCGCCAGCCCGCGCGCGCCCCCTCCGCCCAACGCCAGCGCGATGGTGGGGCGCACGGCCGGCAGCGTCGTCCCGCCGCCCTCGATGGCTGTGTCTTTGGCGTTCATGGGTGTGTCACGACCTGATTGCAGCCCGCAACTTCGCGAAGCGAGATATCCGCGGCCGGGCAAGGAGGCAAGCGCACTCCCGCGGCACCCCGATTTCCGCTCGCCCGCATGGCGCCGCTGCCCTCCATCGCATTCTACCCGAGGGGCGCGGTTGCCGCCTCGAGCCACGCACGGTCGCTGGGCCCCAACTCCGGTCCGATGATGTCGCGCACGCGCGCGTGATAGTCGTCGAGCCACGCCAGCTCCATCGCCGACAGCAGCTCGGGCAGCACCAGACGGCGGTCGATCGGCACAAGGGTGAGCGTCTCGAAGCCCATCACCTCGCGGTCGCCGCCCGGCACCCTGGCCGGCTCATTGACCAGCACCAGGTTCTCGATGCGGATGCCGTACGCCCCCTCCTTGTAGTAGCCGGGCTCGTTGGAGATGATCATGCCCGGCTCCAGCGCGACCATGCCCCGTCTGGAAATGCTCTGCGGCCCCTCGTGCACCGACAGGTAGCTGCCGATGCCGTGGCCTGTGCCGTGGTCGAAATCGAGCCCCGCTTCCCACAGCGCGCGTCGCGCGAAGGGATCGAGATCGACGCCGCGCGTGCCCTTTGGAAAGCGCGCCGTGGCAATGGCGATGTGCCCCTTCAGCACCAATGTGAAGCGCTCGCGCATTTCGCGCGTGGGCGTGCCGATGGCGACGGTGCGGGTAATGTCGGTGGTCCCGTCGAGATATTGCGCGCCGGAATCGACGAGGTAGAGGCCGCCCTGCTCGAGCTTGCGGTTGGTGGCCGTGGTCACGCGGTAGTGTACGATGGCGCCGTTCGGCCCGGCCCCGGAGATCGTGTCGAAGCTGATCTCCTTGAGCGCCTGGGTCTCGCTGCGGATCTGCTCGAGGCGCCGCGACACGGTGATCTCGTCCAGGCCGCCGCCCGGGGCCTCGCGATCGAGCCAGGCGAGGAAGCGGGCCACGGCGGCGCCGTCGCGCTTATGGGCGTCGCGCGCGCCGGCAATCTCCGTCTCGTTCTTGCGCGCCTTCGGCAGCAGACAGGGATCGGATCCGCGCACGATGCGGGCCTTGCCCCCGCTCATCTTGCGGAAAAACCAGCTCGAGGCCGAGCCGGGATCGAGCCGGATGCGCTTGCCCTGGCTCTTGAGCACGGAAAGCCGGCGCTCCAGCGCCTCGGGGGCACTGATCTTGGCGATAGGACCCAGGTGCGCCTTGGCCTCGGGGCCGACCTTGGCCGGATCGATGAACAGCTCTGGCTTGCCTGTCACGGGCACGATCGCGAACGCCAGCGCAACCGGGTTGTGCGCCACGTCGGCGCCGCGGATGTTGAGGAGCCAGGCAATGGAATCGGGCAAGGTCAGCACCACCGCATCCTCGCCCTCCTTGCGCAGCGCGGCCTGCAGGTCGCCGATCTTCTGTTGGGCGGGCTTGCCCGCATATCGCAGCTCGTGCGGAACCACCGGCGCGCGCGGCGCGGGGGGGCGGGCGCGCCCCCACACGCGGTCGACCGGATTGGCAGCCAGCGGTTTCAGCTTGATACCCTTGGCCAGCGACTTGGCCAGGTCCTCCACCATGGCGACCGTGTGCAGCTTGGGGTCGAAGCCGACGGTACCGCCCTTCTTGACGTGCTTCACAAGCCACGCGTCCAACCTCGCCTGCGGGACCTGCAGCACCTCGAAGATGCCGGTGTCGACTTGCGCCGGCGCCTGCACGACGTAGCGTCCGTCAACGAACAGGGCGGCCGCCTTGCTGCCGACCACGGCAAGCCCCGCCGACCCGGAAAAGCCCGTCAGCCATTTCAGCCGCTCGGCCGAGGGGGCCACGTATTCGCCCTGGTGCTCATCGGCACGAGGCACCAGGACGGCATCGAGCCCGGACTTCGCCATCAGCGCGCGCAGCTTGGCGACACGGTCGCCGCCGCTCTGGCCTGCTTCCGGGGGATCGTAGGTCTGGAACATGCCGCCTAGTCATGGAGCGCGCGGCAGCCGGATGCAAGCAGCGCCTCCGTGAACCGCGCCTTCTGACACCTCAGGGCTTGGCGACCGAGTCGACCTCGTGGCCTTCCTCGCGCTCGACATCGGGCAGTGCGTCGAGACAGGCGTCCCACAACCTGTCGATGCACCGCGCCGCCTCGCCCGGAGGCAGCGTCTGCAGCGTCCCGTCGGCCAGCTCCGTCACGATGCCTTCGGCCTTCAGGCGCTGCAGCGCATCCTGCACATCGAAATCGACCTTCACTGCGAACGTATCCGCCAGGTACTGCTCGATCGCCTCGTCCACATGGGCAAGGTTGCGGGCGTTGACCTTCGTCTTGGCCAGGACGCCGTAGAGCAGCATCTCCTCCTTCACGTCCTCGTCGGCGGCCTGGTCGGCGAGCAGCGTCATGACGCCCCGGTTGTCGGCCATGGCGTGGAAGTAGAGGTTCTGGGCGAGCACCACCATGTAGCGGGTGCGCTGATTGAGAAAGTTGGTGGCCTGGCGCAGGGCGATGCCACCGAACCCCGCGAGGGCAGCGGCCAGCGTGTAGGGATTGGCGGCCGCGGCGATCTTGCCGACCGTGCCGAACAGCCCCATGCCGAGCCCGCCGCCGGCGGTGACGCCGAATTTCAGCTTGTCGAACAGGCGAAAGCGCACCTTGGTGTTGGGAAAGATCATCTCCACGTCGCTGCGCGGCATGTTCTTGAACAGCTTGATGTAGACGCTGTCGCTCGTCACCGTGGCGGGCAGCAGCCCGCGCAGCTTGCGCACGCTCTTCTCGGCGTCCTTCTGGTCGATCTTCTTCTCGCGCATCACCTCGCGCACGCGCACGTCGAAGGGCTTGAGCTTGAACAGCAGGCACATGCGCTGGAACACCGGCCGTTGGACCTCCTTCCACGTCATGAAGGCCCGCCTTACGTCACGGCGGCGCTCCGTGATGGTCGTGGCGCCGCGATAGTAGATGAGGACCTCCTCGAAGGCGTCGAGATCCACCTGCAGGTCGAGCCCGTAGGCCGAATCCTTGGTCAGGATGAAATGCACGTTGGACGGGTCGACGCGGATGAAGTTGGCCTGGTCCAGCAACTCGGCCATCTGCTCCACCAGCCGCTTCTGCAGCACCGCCCGCTCCTGCGGGCTGTAGGTGCGGGTCTTGAGAAGGTCGCTGTCGGGGCTGAACGGCTCGTAGGTCTGCTCCAGCTCGATGAGCTTCATGGCGTAGGCGTGCCGCCGCCAGTATACGAGGTAGCGCATGAACCGGCGCGCCTGGGCGGCGTCGCCGTCGGGCCACAGGTTTGATGCGGTGAGCCGGTCGATCAGTGCGCTGCGCGTAACGGGCAGAAACTTCTCGCGGCGCAATGCGGCAGCGCCCGCCGAGTGCGGGTCTTCCAGCGCGACCCTGATCGCGGGCGGCGCCTCGCCACGTGCCGTCGTGCTGCCCGCGCTTGCGACGGCACGGAAGTCCCCGGAAACGCTGACCATCGCCATGCTCCCTCCCGGCGAGCGCCCTCGCTGAGACCGGCCGCCCGGCGGCCTCGTTCATTCCCCCATGCGGCCCCAGAACCGCGACGCTTCTAGGGCCTCGGCACAAGCCTTGTCGAGGCCGCCGCCCCCGGGGCACGCCAGGCGGCAGGGAAAACCGCGCTGCCGGCCGCAAGCCCGCCGACCCCCCGTGCCGACGGCTTCCACCGGACAAGCGAAGCCTCTAGCATTGCGGGGCGATCCAGCGGCCGGCAACGCCGGCGTGGAGCGCCGGACACGTGGCCGCGCGCGGATGCGGGCCAACATGCAAAGCCGCGGTTCGAACCACACCAGGGGAAACCGAGAAGGAGCCGCCATGCAGTGGATTTCGGCACGCGCCCTGCTGGGCGCAATCGCGCTCGCCGCTATCGCCCTTGCCACCAGCCTTTCGCCGCCGGCCACCGGCCAGACCGGCGAAGGCTGGACGACGCTGCTCGACAGCAAGGAGATGGGCGATTGGAACAAGGTCGGGGAGACCAATTGGCGCATGGAGGATGGCGCCGTCGTCGCCGACAAGCGCACCAGCAAGGATCCCGCATATCTTGTCAGCAAGGCCAAATACAAGGATTTCCAGATCTACGTCGAGTTCTGGGCCAGCGACGACGCCAACAGCGGCATCTTCATCCGCTGCCAGGATCCCGAGAAGATCGGTGACCGGAGCTGCTACGAGGTCAACATCTTCGACCAGCGCCCCGACCCCACCTACGGCACCGGCGGCATCGTCCACTATTCCGAGGTCAATCCGATGCCGAAGGCCGGCGGCAAATGGAACACCTACGAGATCACCGCCAAGGGACGGCAGATCAGCGTCGTGCTCAACGGCCAGAAGACCGTCGAGCTGCACAACGGCCTCTTCAGCGAGGGCAACATCGCCCTGCAGCACGGCTCCGGCGTGATCAAATTCCGCAAGGCCGCGATCAAGCCGCTCTAGCCTTGTGCCGATCTCGGGCCTTGGAGTTCGCGACGCGAAGTATCGAGGCCCGGACAACAGCCATCGGGCGCGGGCGTCCTAGCCCGCCCGTTGGGCGCGGGCGAGGAAGCTGTCGACCACGCGCTTGCGGCCGGCCTTGTCGAAATCGATGGTGAGCTTGTTGCCATCGATCTCGGCAACCTCGCCATAGCCGAACTTCTCGTGGAAAACACGCTCGCCCAACGCGTAGCTCGACACGCCCGAGGATGATGCGACGAGCTCGCCGTCGATGGTCATCGGGCCGCGCTGGCGCGAGGGGCCTTCGCGCGCGCTGCGCTCCTTTGCCCGCTGCCAGCCAGGCGTGGTGTAGCCGCTCTCGAACCCGGCGGCCGGCTCATCGAAGCGGCTGTGCCCATACGGGTTGAACCGTCCCGCACCCCCGACCGGCGCCCCGTACGGGCTCTTGCGCTCGACCACCTCGATGCTGGCCTCGGGCAACTCGTCGACGAAGCGGGAAGGCGCCGCCGCCTGCCACAGGCCGCGGTTGCGCCGGTTCTGCGTGAAGCTCACCTTGGCCCGTCGCCGCGCACGGGTGATGCCGACATAGGCAAGCCGCCGCTCCTCCTCCAGGCCCGCCTGCCCGTTCTCGTCGAGGCTGCGCTGGTGTGGGAACAGACCCTCTTCCCATCCGGGCAGGAACACCACGTCGAACTCCAAGCCCTTGGCGCCGTGCAACGTCATCAGCGAGACGCGGTCGTCGCCATCCTGCGTGTCGGCATCCATCACCAGCGCGACGTGCTCGAGGAACCCCTGCAGGTTCTCGAACTCGTGCATGAAGCGGATCAGCTCCTTCAGGTTCTCCAGGCGCGCGTGAGCCTGCGGGCTCTTGTCGTGCTGCCACATCTGCGTGTAGCCGGACTCATCGAGAATGAGCTCGGCCAGCTCGGTATGCTTCATCGTCTCGATCTGTCCGCGCCAGCGCTCGAACGCGGCGACGAGGTCGGTCAGCGACTTGCGCGCCTTGCCGGTCAGCTCCTCGGTCTCGATGATCTCGCGCGCCGCCTGGTAGAGCGTGATGCCACGGGCGCGAGCAAGCTCCGTGACCCGCTTCAGGCTGGTGTCGCCAAGGCCGCGCTTCGGCACGTTGATGATGCGCTCGAACTTCAGATCGTTCGCCGGATTGAGCGTAATCTCCAGATAGGC
>DATFCC010000386.1:0-6363 GCA_035253505.1 Hyphomicrobiaceae bacterium | reverse complement strand
TGTGTGCACACTCCCCTCGATGCGCGCCGAATGGCAGCGGCGGGACGCCTTCCTGCGCCCCGCGCCATTCGCGCAGTGCCCGGACATCCTGAGGGCTCATTTCGGCAGAATCGTGCTGCGCGTTGCGGGAAGTGAGCGCCGACCCCTCGCAATCCGGTTCAACCAGCAGCAAAAAGGGCGGGCCCGGACGGCCACCGCCAGCGCTACGGCGTGTGCGATTGCCCGCAAAGACCACGGCGGACGGCAGACCTTGCCCGCCGCCGAGAGTTCAGCGGGTCGAGGCGTTGATCCTTGGCGTCGCCGGCAGGGCCCGATCGAGCTTGTCCTGCAAGGGCTTGAAGCGCGTCCACGAGGGCACCGTGGCGGCCAGGTTCACGTCCTTCCATTTCTCGTGGTAGCCCGGGTCCTTCTGCAGCCGGGCGAACCGGTCGAACAGGTAGTCGACGAGCCGCACGAGCCGGTTGTAGCGCTCGGTGTTCACCGGCCAGTCGTAGACGGCGAGCACGGCCGGAACGGAAATGGTCGCGACCTGCTGGCCTGCCGGGATCAGCGCGGGATAGTCCGAATGGTCGAGGTAGGCCGGCGTGTAGTATTCCAGCCTGTCGCTGTACTCGATGGGCAGGAACTTGAAGCCTTCCGGCCATTTGCCTTTGAGGAACTGCGGCAGCGGCTTGGACGAAATCCAGAACGTTGCCGCAACCTCCTCGCTCTGTCGCATCTTCTCCATGGCGACGGTGTGGGGCATGAACGTCGCCTTCACCTCGATGCCGAGTTGCTTGAAGATGATGGGCCCGGAGAAATTGGCGGCGGTGCCCGGCGTATTGAAATTGACCGTCTTGCCGCTCAGATCCTGGACAGACTTGATCTCCGGCCGGGCGAAAATATGCGCCTCGGAGGGAAACAGGCTGAGCAGATAGGCAATCTTGCGCCATGAGTCCGCGGATGCCGACTGCTTCTTGAAGTGGTCGAGGACGTCGCCGTAGACAATCGCCGCGTCGACCCCGCGCAGATAGAGAAGGTCGTAGACGTTGTCGAAGGGGCCGCGCGTGACGATCGGCAGGACGCGCATGTTGTCGCCGTCGTCGAGCACGCGGGCGAGCTCGGAAGCAAACAGCAAAGGTGCGCCCTCGATCCGCCCGGCCGCCAGGCCGACGGTCCAGGAGTTGATCCGCTCCTTATGGGCGAGATCCGCAGGCGATTGAGCGGCAGCACGCGTGGAACGGGCCATGCGCGCCGGCGCGATCAGGTTGGACGCAGGTGCCGCCCGCTGCTGATAGCGCGAGACACCCTGTGCGCTCGCAGCAGGGGCAATCGCCGCTGCGACGACAACACCGGCCGCGACTGCGGCCACGGCAGACAGCACCAGTCTCATCAAACGCCTCCGAAAATGAAAACCCCGGCGGAGCGGCACGCGCTTACGGCCTGATATAGGCGTAGCCTTCCTTCTGCAGCTCCATCAGGCGCACCACGCCCGATGGCGTCACCTTCGCCTCGTCGATGAGCGTGACCGGCTTGTTTTCTGCCTTGCTCTGGTTCGCCTGGGTGTTCCCGCAGGCCGCGAAGGTGAGATCGGGATTTTGCAGGGACATCACCGAAATCCGCTCCTTCACCGGGCTGGTATCGGAGCGCAGCATGTGCAAGCCCGGGCCGTAGGTGACGATCTCGACCGCCACGCTCTCGCCTTTGGCGGCGTAGTAGTCGATGACATTCTTGGCGTTGTTCAGAGCCAGGTCCATCACGCCCTTGTCGTTCTGGTTGACCTGGATGGCCACCTTGTGCGCGGCGGCAGACGACGCCGCGAGCTTGGCCGGAGTGGGCAGGGTCGACGTCTGCGCCAGGGCATCGGCGGGCGCCCCCGCACTGATCAGCATCGCGCATGCGGCTGCAGCGCCCGCGCGCATGACGCGCGGACACAGTGGACGCGCACGTTGGCCGGGCGCATGCAAAATGCCCATATGAATTGTTTTCATGGTGCCCTCGGGGTTGGCTGCAAACAAAACTCGATGTCTTGAACGTAGCAACGGGCAAAGGCGCGTACACGCCCGAAACCCGCGCTCGGTTAACTAGCTCATTGGGCGTTGTTTACCATTTGCGAGCCCGCGCCAATCTCTGCACGGAGCAACATGCGATATTGGCAAAGGGCGTGATTTTCAAAAGGCATGGGCATTCACGCCGGGCCTCGGCCTCGCTTCTGCGATGGTGGCGCCGCCGGACCCGTATTTAACCGTAACCGGGCATTGTCATGAAGCAGATCAGCATCGTTATGCCTCTCATCGGCGCATGCGAGTGGCTGACGGAAACACTCGAAAGCATCGAGAAGCAGACCTTTCCGCACGACGCGATCGAAGTGATTATTCTCACCGATGGTAAGGCGGCTGATGACGTTTCGCGTGCGCGTGAATTTCTCGAAGCGCATGGCATGACGGCCGTGGCCGTCATCGATGCCAAATGCAGCGCAAGCACGGCCAGAAACAAGGGTTGGCGCCTGGCGTCCAGCGAATGGATTCAGTTTCTCGACGCCGGCGATGTTCTGGCGGCGACGAAGCTGGAGGTTCAGGCCGCGCTGGTTCCGCAACTGGCCGACGACGTCGATGTCATCTGCTCGCAATGGCGGCACTTGCGTCACTGGAACGGCGCCTGGCAGCCGTTCGGCTCGGCAGTGAGGCCTGTGCTGACGGAGCCGGTCGCCCTGCGGCTTGTTTCGGCGCCGGTCCAGTCGTTCGGGCCGGTGCTGATCCGCCGAACGGCACTCGAGAGGGTCGGGGGCATTTCGCCGGGCGTGGAGTTTTCGGCGGCCGAGCATCTGCTTCTCAAGCTCGCCGGCTCGGGCAGCCGGTTCGTCGAGGAGCAGTCCGACATTGCGCAGTTCTTGTTGCGCCAGGCCCCGCGGGAGCAATCGCGCGCGGACAAGATCGCATCGGCCCGCCAGCGGGTGGAGAACGTGCTCGCCGCCAAGAGCATCCTAAGGAGCGGGCCCCGTGCCTCGCTGGCGGCGAACGATGCGGAGGAGCTCGACAAGCTCGCCAACGCGCGATTGAACGCGCTCTACTGGCTCGATAGCGCGGTCTTTGCGCAGTACTGCGACCGGCTAGAGGGTGCGTCGCAGGCGGTTGGCGCCGGCAGGCGCTCTGCGGGCGGGGCAAGAATCGGCACAGCAGCGGCGGCTCTGGCGGGAAGCGTAAGCGGATGGTCCCGCGCGCTTGGCGGTAGGCTGGCGTCGGGCGCACGCAGCCTCATTCGTTTGCCAACCACCGGCCTGCTCGCGCTGGGCGCCGGTTTCATGCGCCTCTCGGCATGGTCGCTGGAGATCGCCTCCAAGCTCATGCGGGCGGCGGCGGCGGCCGCTCTATGGTTGGCGAGTTTGCCGGTCATCGCGTGGCGGCGGCTCGTCGGGGGCGTCGTGTCGGCCTTGACGGCGGTGACGCGCGCGATCGATGCGGCCCTCATGTCCGCAGGGCGTGCCCTATCCCGAGTCGTGGGTCTCGTTGCCGCTCTCTGGTCGGAAACCACCGGCGCGGTGAAGCGTGCCATGGCGGCCGCGATGGATGCCGTGCGGGCCGTGGGTCGCGGTGTCTTTTGGGTGTTGCGCTTGCCCCTTCTGGCAGCCCGCGCAGTGGCTGCCGCGGTGCTGCGCGTGACGCGCCGGCTCGGTCGCGCCGCAGCCTCCGTCTACCGTTCGACGATCGCCGCGGGCCTGTGGCTGGCATTGCTGCCCTTGCGTTTCCTTCGCTGGTTGCGATCGCGCCTCATCGATGCGGCCGCCGCGTTCGCCGGATTGCTCAGTCCGAGGTATGTCGGCATCGGCGCCCTCGCCGCGATCTTCGGTGTTGCGCTGCTCGTGCTGGACCCGATCGGGCGCCTCGCCGAGATGAGCCGGCCGACGGTGTCGGAAAAGGCCAGCGATGCGTTGCCTGTCCGGCTCGCAGAGGCCGCATCCCAGGCGACTTCCGATGCTGTTGTCGCGACAGGCGCCGGCGGGCCCGCGCACGTCATGCCGGCGGCACCTCTCCCCGATCAAAGGCCTGGCGACGTCGCTTCGCCGTCCGCTCCCGCCGCCACGAGCCTGAAGGAGCCTGCCGAGATTCCGCCCGACCGGGTGAGCGTGGCGCAGGCCGAACCTGCTCCCACCCAGGCATCGCCGCTCTCCGAAACGCCGCGGGCGCCGGCGACCGTCGAAGCGCCTTCGCCGGCGGCCCCTGCCGCCGATCCGAACGGCGAGCCGCAACCTGGCGCCGAGACGGCCTCATCCGATCGCGCGCCTGATACCATGCCGGCCGACGAGACCCAATCAGTGGCACGCGCCGGTGCTGCACCGAGCCAGCCGGCCGACAGCGAGGGCTCGACAGGCGCAGCGGCCGGTCCGGCCCCGGTCGCAGCTGCGCCCGACGTGGCACCGATGCCCAACATGGCATCGACGGTGGTGCCCGTGCCCGGAGACGCATCGCAGCCCGCTTTTCCGGCCAAGCCGCAGGAGGAGGCCGGCGTCGCGGAGCCTCCGGCGCTGCCTCCGCCGGTCGAGATCACGGCCCTGGAGGAAATGCTGCCTCGGGTCGCCACCCTTGCTCCAGCTCCCGTGACCGAGCCGCGACCGGACGATCAGTCTCCTCCAGCGGCTGCCCCGGCCACGGCCGCAGCACCGGGAACGCCCGCAGGAGGCGACCAAGCCGAGACAAGCGCGACAGCAAAGGACGTGCAGGAGGCCGAAACATCGGCCGCTCCCTCCGCGGCGCAACCGGTGCCGGACGAGCCTCGCACCCCTCCGGTTCCCCCGCCCGCGGTGACGGGTGGACCGCAGCCACCGGCGGCGACGGCATCGATCGCCGATGCGCCGCCCTCGCCCTCGCCGGCGCCTGCCTCGGTGTCGGCAGAGGGCACGCCGAGCCCTTCCTCGGCTCCGCTGCCCCGTGCAGCAGCAGTGGAGCCCCCGGCCGCCCCGCCGGCGGCCGCTGCGCATGCCAGCAGTGCGCCCGCCGTGACCGCGGTCACCCCCGCCAGGGAGGCTCCCCTCGGCCCCGGCTGGGTGCCGATCGAGCCCAAGGCAAGGGAGCGCGCCGACCGGCTGGTCGCCCGCGGCGAGCGGAGCCTCGCCGAAGGCAACGTCGCGCAGGCACGGCAATTCTTCCTGCATGCTGCGAACGCCGGCCATGCGAGGGCCGCGTTTCTCCTCGCATGCACCTACGATGCGCGGGAACTTGGCCGGCTTGCCGTCGTGGGTGTGCAGCCCGACAGCGCGCTCGCCCGGCGCTGGTACGAGCGGGCTCGCGAATTGGGCTCCGCCGACGCCCAGGAGAGCCTCGAGCGACTGGGCGGCCGCTGAAAGGCGCGTGCAGAGCGAGCAGCCATCCGGCTCGGGTGCCGGGCCGCTCGTGCCCGGTGGTCAGGTCGTCGATCTGGTGAGGCTATCGCGGCTTTTTCGGCTTGTCGCGGTGCTGACCGGAACACGCGTAACGTCGTGAGAGACGCAGACCTGGGACCACACTATCTTCGCGCGCGGATCGGTGTGCTGGAGGCGGCGCGCGACGATGTTCCAGGCCTACGGTCTTTATGGGCATATCCAGGCGAACCGGTTGCGCTCGGTTCTGCTGCTGGCCGCATTCGTGGGCCTGCTGCATGCGCTGCTGTTCTCGCTGCTGCTCATATGGAGCGCGCTGCTCGGCGGTACGCTGGACGAGATTGTCGCCGGCGCCCTGCAGCAGTTCGCCAGGGCCTGGCCCGTCGCCATGGGTGCGGCGCTGATCTGGTTCGTGATCGCCTATCTCGTGCACCAGGCCCTCATCGCCCGGGCAACCGGCGCCAGGGGCGTCAGCCGCGGCGAAGCGCCCGCTCTCTACAATGCGCTCGAGAACCTGTGCATCTCGCGCGGGCTGCCGATGCCGGCCCTGCAGATCATCGACTCGCCCGCCCTCAATGCCTATGCCTCGGGCCTGCGCGAGGGCCGCTACGTGATCGCCGTCACCCGCGGGCTCGTCGAAACGCTCGCACCCGATGAGCTGGAGGCGGTGCTGGCGCACGAGTTGACGCATATCCGCAACCGCGACACCCAGCTCATGGTGATCGCCATCGTTTTTGCGGGCATTTTCGCCTTTTTTGGCGATCTCTTCATCCGCGGCTGGGACTTCCCCTACGGCTGGGCGCCTCGGTCCAGGCCGTCTGGTCCGTGGGGGCAGAGCTCGACCTATGACTCCCAGCAATCGGACAGCGGTCGCGGAGAGCAGCGCAGTGCTGGCGGAGCCGGCGCGCTCATTGCCATCCTGATCGCGGTGGCCATCATCCTCATTTCGTGGGGGTTGTCGACGCTTATCCGTCTGGCGCTTTCGCGCTCGCGCGAATACCTGGCCGACGCCGGCTCGGCCGAATTGACCA
>DATFCC010000385.1:0-2057 GCA_035253505.1 Hyphomicrobiaceae bacterium | reverse complement strand
TCGAGAGGGCGCGCGGGCCTGCACGACAGGCATGCTGCCCCGGCCCGTCGCGGCGCCCGCGCTACTTGCAGATCCTGCCCGTCCCGTCGCGGCCGTGGCGGGCGAGATCGAGGTGGAAATGGTCGCGGTGATTGATGTCGTAGGCCGGCCCCAGCACGGTGGTGAACACGCCGCAGGCGCCGCGGTGCACGTCACGCAGGAAATTGCGCTCGGCGAGTGCGCCCCACCATCCATTCTTGACGCTGACGGTGCGCCCGTCGTGCAGCACGAAGCCCGCCACGTCGAGGGCGTTGGCGTGGCCGTGCTCGGACAAGGATGCGCCGTTGACGTTGTTCATGGGCCGGCAGGAATAGGAGGCGGCCACCTTCAACTCGACGACCGGGGACCCGAAGTGGTGATGAGCCGCCGGCAGCACCACCTGCTCGACCCAACGGTCGACGGCCGGCACCATCTGGCAGCGCAGCAGCGCCGAGGGGCGCAATTGCACCCAGCCCCTTGCCGCGGCCGTCACCGAGAACGGCCTGAGCGCGCCGCACACGCTGGGGCCGCCGAGGGAGTCGCGCACGGCCACGAACGGGCTCTCGCGCACGGTGCCGGCGGCGAGGCACGCCCGCTCCTCGTCCGCGCGCCACGGCTCGTCCCTGGCAATGAACTGGGGGGCTTGGCTGCAGGCCCAGAGGGCCAGGACAACCGGCATCAGCAACGCCAGACGGACGCGGGAGCGGAACATGGGAGGCTAGAATGCCGGCAAGGCTCTTAAGCTTGCGTTAACCACCCATCCCGTCGATTCGAATACGCGACCTTTGCGGCTGATTTGCGGAGTCGGCGGCGCATGCGATGCCCGCTGCCGGCAGTTGCAGGTGCAGGTTGCGCCGCGCTCAGTTGCGGAAGTAGCCATCCATGTAGCGGCGCCACTGGCGCTCGCCCACCATGCAATCGGCCGGATCGCCGGAAGCCTGTACGCGGATGACGCGAGCGGCCAGCTCGGGAGCCGCGATCTCCAGCAGCAGCTTGCGGCGGGTCGCTGTGCGGAACTCCGAGTGATCCTTGATCGGGATCATGAACGCGCCGGTGCCGCCGATCACGCATTCGGAATAGTACTTGTCGAGATCCGGCAGGTCGAAGAAGCCGTTCGCCAGCTTCAGCATGATCGGCAGGCCGTTGATGACGATGCCGCGCGCGACGAGCGCGTCGCGCGCCGGCGCCACCGGCACACCGGCGTTGTTGGGGCCGTCGCCGGACACATCGATGACGCGGCGGATGCCGCGCACGCCGCTGGTCTCGAACAGTTGGCCCGAGAACTGCAGCGCGGCGGAGATGGATGTCATGCGGGCGCGCGAGATGGTCGCGGCCTGCAGCTTGTCGGCGAAGGCGCCGGCCGACGCGGCGCCGTCGATGACGGTCCAGCCCACCACCACCTGCTGCGTGGGCGGCCCGGCCCACTCCACATAGGTCACCGCGATGCGTCCGTGGGGGCCCGAGGCGATGGCCGCGTGTACCTCCGGATCGCGAAACGCAGCGACGTAGCCGTCACGCTGGAGGCGCTGCTCGTCGAGGTCCATCGACAGCGAGACGTCGACGGCAAGCACGAGCTCCAGGTCAACGGGGGTTTGTGCGGCAGCCTCGCCGGGGGCCAGCAAGCACGACGTCGAGATGGCTGCGAAGACGAGCAGCGCCGATACGGCGGGTGACGAAGGGCGCATATCTCTCAGCCTCTCACGCGAAAACGCGATTGCAGTCTTGCTTGGCGACGCTGCAGGCGCAGCATGCGCGAGCACCGTCAGCAGCGGCGAACCGGCACCCTGCGAGGTTATCCACAGGATCGATCGTCCGATCCCTGATTTCGCAGGACGCGGGTTGTATCTGCCGATAGTATGCGGTTGCCCGAAAGTGCGTAAGTGTATGTAGCGTACCGCGTAAGCCGCTCCCGCATTTCGCTGCCTGCGAGACCTGTGACATCCCCCGAGTTTGTCCTTGAGGTTCTCCCGGCAGTCTGCGGGAGCGTTTCTTTTGACGCTGCCCCCACCGGCAGGCCCACCGTGCCGCGGCCTTCGCTA
>DATFCC010000384.1:0-6731 GCA_035253505.1 Hyphomicrobiaceae bacterium | reverse complement strand
TCACGCAGCAGTTCGATACCGGCACCGGCGGTCCAGCCGACCTGGAAGTCGTCATCGCTTTGCGAGAACGGCACGGAGGGAACCGAGAACGTATGCGTCGTGTCCGCATACGCTAGGCCTGCCGTCCCGTAGAGCAGAGCGTGGGGATGGACCGCCACGCCGAGTCGGCCACGGACAGTGCCGAACCAGTTGATCTCGTCTCTGAAATTGACGGGGAGCACACCACCGCTCAGTACCGTCGTATTGGTTTCGGATCCGAGGAAATTGAAGTCCGCCTCGACACCGAACACGATCTGACCGCACTGAAGGTTGTAGCCGATCTGGCCGCCGCCCGTGAACGTCGTGTCGTCGCCCTTGGCGCTCGGGTCGATTGGCGCCACGCCGCTGACGTCCGACTGCTTGGTGTCGACCCAGCCGACGCCGATATTGGCGCCGATGTAAGGGCCGGTGAACGGTCCCCGGCTGCAGGCCTGCGCGCTGATGCTGCCTGCCAGCAGCGCCACGGCAGCCGTGCACGCCAGCGCAAGCGTTCTGGTGGACATCTGTTCTTTCTCCTTGTCGGACTTGGCTTTTGTCGCCACCGATGCCAACGCGAACAGGCAAGTCTCCACAGCCGAATGCGGCCGGGCACGTTGCCGTCCCACAAATTCCCAGCCCACCCAGCGCTGATTCGCTGAATCTCACCATGCTGAAAGCGGGTTATCTGTCGGGTTCGACCGCCTGCCGTAGATTGCCGGCCACACTCGTTGTCAAAGTTGCTGGCACACCAAAAGCATCCGGCCCGGCGCCCGCGATCGGGCACCGGGCCGGCCTCTCGGCAACGGAGCGAGGGGCTACCTGCGGCCGCTGCGCTGCTCGCGCTCGACCTGGCGCCACCACTCGCTGCTGCCGAATGGGAGCGTGCTCGCATCGTGCTCGAAATATTCGGGCGTCTCGCGCCGGTCCTTGACGATGCGAACCATCTGGGGTCCGGCAGCCTCGGCGATCGCCTCGGCAACCTCTTCCAGATCGGTTTCGGCACGGGCCGCGATTGTGGCGACTGCGAGCAGGGCCGCCGCGGCCGACAGGGTCATGATCATCTTCATGCAGTTCTCCTTTGGTCCGCTCTCGTACCGAGGACGCAGGGCGCCGCCGGCCGGATGCGATTGCCGCCCACCTTAGGGCGGCGGAGAAAAGCGCGATGTGACCTGGGAAACAGGGCTCGGCGCTTGGCCCCTAGACGTCGCGCAAGTGCGGCATGACGCCGGCAGCGAACAGCTCGAGCGAGCGGAGGGAATCGGCAAGGGCCATGTCGCCGAAGGCGATGCGGCAGACGAGATAGTTGACGCCCGTCTCCCTGATCTGCGCCGCCAGCGCGTCGCGCACGCTTGCCGGCGTGCCGGCGACGCCGAAGCCGGACTGCTGCACCTCGTCGAAGTTGTCGGGGTAGAAGGCGTTGATCGGCCGGGTGCCGTGCTTGTCCCAGAGCTGCATGAAGCTCTTGTGCCAGCGCTGGTGGGCGCGCCGGGCCAAGGCCAGGGCCTCGGCATCGGTCTCGGCCACGACGACGGTGCGCGTCATTCCCATCAGCGGCAGGTCGGCCGGATCGTTGCCGGCCGCGGCCCAGTCGCGGCGATAGCCGTCGGTCACCTGGCGCACCAGCGATGGCGGCCCGTTGCACACCACGTTGACGCGATTGGCGACGACCCACGGCAGGCCCTCGGGCCGCGCCAACCCGTACCACAGCGGCGGGTGCGGGCGCTGCACCGGCTCGAGCTCGATCGGCACATCGCGAAAAGTGAAGTGCTCGCCTTTGAAGTCGAGCGTGCCGCCTGCCAGCGCCTGGCGGATCACTTGCAACGCCTCGATATAGATCGCCTGCGCCTTGGCGGTGTCGACGCCGTAGTAGGCAACCTCGTAGGGCGATACGCCGCGACCGACACCCAGCTCCAGCCGGCCGCCGCTCATATGATCGAGCATGCAGATCTCCTCGGCGACCCGCAGGGGATGATGCAGCGCGAGCGTGTAGACCAGCGGCCCGAACCGCAGCCGCCGCGTGCGCTGCGCGACCGCCGCCAGGAACACGCTCGGCGACGGCGCCATGCCGAGCGGCGTGGCATGATGCTCGGCCAGGTGATAGGTGCGAAAGCCCAGCCGGTCATAGGCCTCGATCAGCTTCAGCCGGTTCTCGTAGTGCTCACCCAGCGGCACGGCGCCGATGTCGAGATGATCGAAGACGCCGAACTGCATGATCGCTCCCTTCCCCTGCTCGCCAGCAAGCTATCTTGCTGATCTCAAAGCCTGCCGTTGAGCGCGTTGTCGTAGAGCCTTCGGCATGCGGCGGCATCGAGCGGAACCGGATTGCCGCCGGCCGTCGGGTCGTCGGGTGCCATCCGGCTCATCAGGTCGAATTTCCCATCATCGACGGCGAGCCCGGCCAGCGTATGCGGAACGCCGATCTCCGAGCGCAGCTGCAGCACCCAGTCGAGGAACGCGGTGAAGCTCGGTGTGAGCCCCAAGTAAGCCGCGACCCGCGCGATCTTGTCCTCGATCGCCTCCCGGTTGAAGGCGAGCACATAGGGCATGAACACCGCGTTGGTGAGGCCGTGGTGCGTGTCGTAGAGCGCGCCCACGGGATGCGAAAGCGCGTGGATCGCGCCGAGCGCCTTCTGGAAGGACGTTGCCCCCATCGCCGCCGCCGACATCATGTGCGCGCGCGCCTCCACATCGCTGCCCTCCTTGCAGGCGCGCGCCAGGTTCTCCTTGACGAGGCGCATGCCCTCGACGGCGATGCCGTCGGCCAGCGGGTGATAGGAGGGACCGCAGTAGGCCTCGAGGCAGTGCGCCAGCGCGTCCATACCGGTGCCGGCCGTGAGCGCGGGCGGCATGCCGACCGTCAGCTCGGGATCGCACAGGGTCACCGCCGGCATCATGCGCGGATGGAATATGACCTTCTTGGTGTGCGCGGCCGCGTCCGTGATGACGCCGGCGCGGCCGACCTCGGAGCCGGTGCCCGCCGTGGTCGGCACCGCCACGACGGGAAGGATGCCCTTGGGATCGGCGCGGGTCCACCAATCGCCGACATCCTCGAAGTCCCAGATGGGCCGCGTCTGCCCGGCCATGAAGGCGATGACCTTGCCGGTGTCGAGCGCGGAGCCGCCGCCGAGCGCGATCACCCCGTCGTGGCCGCCGGCCTTCAGTGCCGCCACGCCGGCCTCGACATTGGCCGCCACCGGGTTGGGCTTCACGTCGCTGAAGAGCGATACGGGCAGGCCTTCGCTGCCCAGCACGTCCAGTGCCCGCTTCACCGGAGGCAGCTTCGCCAGCCCGGGGTCGGTGACGAGCAGCGGTCGTGCGATGCCTGCCGCCCTCGCCGCTCGCCCGAGCTCGGCCACGCGGCCGGCACCGAACCACACCGATGTTGGATAGTTCCAGTTCCCTGCCAGCTTCATCGCGCGTGTCTCCGCACCTCCCCGATCATTCGTCTGGCCCCGCTTCAACGGGGATCTTCACGTCGCCCTGCCATACGATCACCTCGCCGCCTTCCGCCGCAGCCGTTTTCGCCCATGCGCGGATCTGCGAGTGGAAGGGCTCGCTGCGCCAGGCTCCCGGCCGGGCCGGATCGTTGTGGATCAGGGTCTGCGCGAAGGCTCCCTCGTGCGTGACGACCAGCTTGCTGCGCGACGGCTTCCAGCGCTCGTCGAGCGCCGGATCGGTGAGGTAGCCGCAATAGAAATCCCGGCACTCCGTGGGCCGCTCCGCATAGGCGCGGCAGCCGGCCTTGGCATCACAGCGGGCGCACCACGCCAGCGGCGTCTTGTCGAGCTCGTGCACGGCGAGCAGCTTGCAGCACATCGTGCAGCCTGCGCAGCTCCGCCCCGGCACCAGCTCCAGCCGCTCGCTCATCCGCTGCTTCCGCTACTAGCGCCGACATCCCCTCTCCCCACTCTTCAGTGGGGAGAGGGTTAGGGTGAGGCGCAGACGCTTGCTCCGGCGCCTGTTGCTGCCCCTCACCCCGACCCTCTCCCCGTGAAGTACGGGGAGAGGGGGACTATCTCAATATCGCTCGAATCCGCGCATCAGCTCCCAGTCCGTGATGCGGCGGTCATACTCGAACTGCTCCCACCGTGCGGTGTGCACATAGTGCTCGACCACGTCCTCCCCGAAAGCCTCGCGCAGCATCCGCGAGCCGGCAAGGCACTCCATGGCCTCGCGCAGGGTCTTGGGAACCTCCGGCAGCGTCCTGCCGCAGTAGGCGTCACCCGAGAACGGCGGCTCCAGCTCCAGCTTGTCCTCCACCCCCTTGAGACCCGCCGCGATCAGCGCCGCGAATGCCAGGTAGGGATTGAGATCGGCTCCGCCGATGCGGCACTCGATGCGGACGGCCTTGCCGCCCTCCCCGCACAGGCGGAATCCCGCGGTGCGGTTGTCGCGGCTCCAGACCGCCTTGGTCGGTGCGAAGGTGCCGGCCTGAAAGCGCTTGTAGGAGTTGATGTAGGGCGCAAGGAAATAGGTGATCTCGCGCGCGTGACGGAGCTGCCCGGCCACGAATGCGCGCATCAGCGGCGACATGCCATGCTCGGAACCGGCCCCGTAGAAGAGGGGTGCTGCACCCTTCTCGTCCCACAGCGACATGTGAATGTGCGAGGAGGAGCCGGCGAGGTCGTAGCGCCACTTGGCCATGAAGGTGACGGCCTTGCCCGCGGCGTGCGCGATCTCCTTGACGGCGTTCTTCAGGATCGCATGGCGATCTGCCATTTCCAGGGCATCGGCGTAGCGAACGTTGATCTCTTCCTGGCCCGGGCCCCATTCGCCCTTGGAACTCTCCACGGGAATGCCCGCCGCCTGCAGTCCGCGGCGGACCGCGCGCATCACGCCTTCCTCCTTGGTGGTCTGCAGGATGTGGTAGTCCTCGATGTAGGAGCCGGCCGTTTCGAGACCCGAGTACCGTTTGCCCGCCGCCGACGTGTAGGTCTCATCGAAGAGATAGAACTCGAGCTCCGACGCGCAGAGGGCCTGCATCTTGTGCGCGGCCAGCCGCGCCACCTGCCGCTTGAGCATCGCGCGAGGAGAATGCGGCACGTCGCGGTGGTGATGATCGAGCACGTCCGCCAGCACCAGTGCCGTGCCCTCGAGCCAGGGCACCCTGCGCAGCGTGGCGAGGTCTGGCTTCAGGACGAAATCACCGTAGCCCTTGTCCCAGCTTGCGGCCGCATAGCCGGGCACCGGCTCCATGTCGATGTCGTTGGCCAGCAGGTAGTCGCAGGCATGCGTCTCCTGATGTCCGCCATCGATGAAGTATTCGGCCTGGAAGCGCTTGCCGACGAGCCGGCCCTGCATGTCGATCATGGCGACGAGCACCGTATCGGTGCTTCCGGCCTTGACCGCGGCCTTCAGCTCGTCGAACCCGAGATTGCCGGCCATCTGCGAGGCTCCCCGTCACGCACCAGCATCCTCCTTTCGCACATCCTCGATGGCTGTGGCCAGCCCAACGATGGCGCGGGCGAACGAGCCGGCTTGCAGGCCGCCTGCAGGCCTGCTTTCGTTGGAGCCGAGGCTGCGGCACGGCGGATCGCTCGCCGGTGCCGCCGGAACCGGCAATCTGGTGCGGATAGGATGACCAACAAGGATTTGTTCTCGCTGGCGGGCAGGAGCGCGCTCGTGACGGGTGCGTCGTCGGGCTTCGGGCGCCACTTCGCGCGCGTCCTGGCGGATGCCGGCGCGCACGTGGCCCTTGCCGCCCGCCGCCTCGATGCCCTGGAGCGCATTGCCGGCGATATCCGCGGCACCGGCGGCAAGGCGGCGGCGTTCGCCATGGACGTGACCGACCGCGCGTCGGTGACCCGCGCCGTCGCCGATGCCGAAGCCGCGCTCGGGCCGATCACCATCCTCGTCAACAATGCGGGCGTCCCCTCGTCCTCATACTTCACGCGCACGACAGAGGAGGAGTGGCGCGCGGTGATGTCCGTCAACCTCGACGGCGTCTTCCGCGTGGGCCAGGAGGCGGCGCGGCGCATGGCCGCCAGCAAGAAGGGAGGCACGATCATCAACATTGCCTCCATCCTCGGGTCCGGATCGCTCAAGACCCTCTCCACCTATTCGGCGACCAAGGCCGCCGTGATCAGCCTCACGCAGTCGATGGCGCTGGAGCTGGCGCGCGACCGCATCCGCGTCAACGCGCTGGCGCCGGGATACTTCGCCACGGAGCTCAACGACGATTTCCTGGCAAGCGACGCGGGCCGGAAGCTGCTGTCACGAGTGCCCATGGAGCGGGCGGGACGCCTGGAAGAGCTCGACGGTCCCCTGCTGCTGCTGGCCTCCGATGCGGGCGCGTTCATGACCGGCAGCGTCATTACGGTCGATGGCGGGCACCTGCTCGCGATGGGATAGCGAACGTCGAAAGAGACCACATGACGATCGAGCGGCCTGAGTTGAGGAAGCGCCCGGCCAACTTCGTTCCGTTGAGCCCGGTGAGCTTCTTGAAGCGTGCCTCCGAGTTCTTCGGCGAGCGTACGGCTGTGATTCACGGCGAGCGTCGCTTCACCTACCTCGAGTTCTACGCGCGGGCTCGCCGGCTCGCGCACGCTCTCACCAAGGCCGGCATCCGGCGCGGCGATACAGTGGCGATCCTGGCGGCCAACGTGCCCGCGATGCTGGAGGCGCATTACGCCGCGCCGATGATCGGCGCCGTGCTCAACCCCATCAACATCCGGCTCGATGCGCCGCTGATCGCGTTCTGCCTGGAGCACGGC
>DATFCC010000383.1:0-7492 GCA_035253505.1 Hyphomicrobiaceae bacterium | reverse complement strand
AAGCTGCCGCACGTGGCGGCGTCAGGGCCGCTGCCAGTTGCAGCGGTGGAATTTCCCGATCAGGCCAAGCCCCTCCAATTGTTGCCGCCCCCTGCTGTGTGCGAATTCCGGACGCCTCCGGCTCAGGGGAACGGCTCCTCGAGCCGGGCATCGACGTTGCGGCGGATCTTTTCCGCTACGCCGGCCCACGCCCAGCTCCGCCCGGCGTCCCCCTTCAGGCTGTGGAGGGAGGAGAAAAACTCTGCCACGTCCGCGGCCAAGGCCCCATGGCGGCCTTCCAGCACGGCGACCATGGCTTCCACCTCTCCCGGCGTGGGCGTCGCATCCTGCTCGAACTGCCAACCCGACATCTTTGTGTCCCTGCCAAATGCTAACGAACCCCTAAGCAAGATCGGCGCCAAAGGGCCGCCGGCGGTCGCATCGAGCGCTGCGCCACGGTTAACGCCGGCCCGAACGCGACCGGCAGGAGGTCAGGGTCGGGGCGCGCGAGACGCGATGGTTCAAGGGTGGAGGCCGAGATGATTTCTGTGCGCGCACTTGCCGGCGTCCTCGGCGTGGTTGCGTTTACCGCTATCGGCGCCGCAGAGGAGCAGGACAGATCCCGGGAGCAACCCGGCCCGACGGCACCCAACGTGAAGCGGCAGCCCGCGCCGCTTCCGCCACCGCGGCGCATCGCGCCGGCCGAGACGCTGCCGCCCCCAGCCGCCGGGGAGACGCTGCCGGACGCAGGAAGCTGCCCCGACCGCGGGCGCAAGCTCGAGTTGATCGCCTGAGGGCAGCCACCCGCCGGACGCCCGTCAGTTCTTCTGCGCCGACTTGGACTTTCTCGCTGGCGCCTTCGGCTTGGGGGCCTTCTCGGAAACCGCCGGCCCCGCGCCCTTCTTCTTGCGCGCCTTGGCCACGGCGCGCCGCCGGCCCGTGCCGCATTCGTAGGAAATCACCGCCTGGCGCATGGTCATGGGCCCCTTGGCGTCCTCCGGCATGGGCATGGTGTCGAGCGTCGCCGGCGAGAACAGCGCCTTCCAGGTGGCCGTGTTGAAGCCGTGCTCGAGGAGATTGGCGGCACGCACCGTGCGCTCGCCGCCGGTTGCCTCACCCAGCACCACCGCGATCAGCTTGCGCCCGTCGCGCGTCGCGCTGGCGACCACGTTGAAACCGCTGTCGCAGATGAAGCCGGTCTTCATGCCGTCGGCGCCGGCGTAGTTCACGAGCAGGCCGTTGTGGGTATGCAGCCGCCGTTTGCCGACCCGGAACTCCTGCAGGGACCAGAGCGTGGCATGCATGGGGTAGTCGCGCACCACGGCGCTGGCGAGCTTGGCGAGGTCGCGCGCCGTCGTCACCTGCTGGGGAGCCGGCAAGCCGTTGGCATTGACGAACCTGGTGCGCGTCATGCCGAGGCGCGCCGCCGTGGCGTTCATGCGCGCGACGAACGCGTCCTGAGAGCCGGCCACTGCCTCGGCCAGCATCACCGCCACGTCGTTGGCCGACTTGACGATCAGCGCCTGCAGGGCCGTCTCCACCGTCAGCTCGGCGCCGACCGGCAGGCCGATCTTGCTCGGCGCCTGGCTGTGCGCCAGCTCGGAGCAGCCGATCTTCGTTGCCATCGTCAGCTTGCCCTCCCGCAGGGCGTCGAAGGTGACGTAGGCGGTCATGATCTTGGTGAGCGAGGCGGGATGCCACTGGTCGTCGGCATCCTCCGCGTAGAGCACCCGCCCGTCGGCGGCGTCGAAGAGCAGAGCGGGACCGGCCCAGGACGGGGCCGAGGTCGCCGCAACGGCGGCAGCCAATGCCAGTCGCGTCAACAATCCAGCCGACATGCATCCCCCTGCAGCAGGAAGCGCCCGCACCCATGGCTACAGAGCCGGGCTCATGCCGCGCTTGCCGGCGGCCCGCCTCCACCACAGGTTCGTGGCGACGATGAGAATGCGGGAGCGGGCGCGAAATCTCAATGGCCCGCACGCCACACCCGCTCACCGTCGGGCCCACACGACAACGAACAGCCAAGCCCGTGGTTCTCGCGGCCAGAAAGCTATTTCGCCTGCGCCGTCGTGTCGGGCTTCAGGTAAACGTCTACGCGCATGCCGGGCAACAGCGGCGGCTGGCCGGCGAGATCGATCAGGATCTCGAGCATGTCGACGTCGGTCGGCTTGCGCGGCCCGCGCTGGCCGATGCGGCTCGGCCCCAGGGCCTGGCCAAGCGAGGCGACCTTGCCCTCGAAATCCTTGTTGGGGAAGGCATCGGAGCGGATCACCGCACCCTGGCCGACGCGCAGCTTGCCGATGTCGCGCTCCTCGATCTCGGCTCTGACGCGCAGCGCCGAGAGATCGCCGATCACCACCAGCACGTTCTCGGGCGAAGGCGCCACGATCTCTCCCACCTTGACGCTGACCTGCAGAGCGGTGCCTGCAGAGGGCGCCCTGATGCGCGTGCGCTCGAGCGCGGCGTCGGCGGCGGTGAGCTCGGCCCGGGCCGCGGTGAGCGCCACCTCCGGACGGCTCGGCGGCGGTAAGCCATCGACCGCCAGGGCCTTACGCAACGTGCTGCGCGCATTCTCCAGCCGTTCGCGCGCCTTGGCGATGGCCTCGCGCGCCTTCTCGACATCCGCATCCGGCCCGCTCTGGCCGGCCCGGCGCGCGCGGTAGGCACGATCGAAATCCTCGCGCGCCTGCACGAGCTGGCGCTCCGAGCTGGCAACCGTATCCTCGGCGGAGCGGCGATCCTGCGCGACCTTGCCTGTCGACATCTCGCCATTGTCACGCTCGCGCTTGCGGGCGCCCACTTCGGCGACGGCGGCATTGACGCGCGCGACCAGCTCCTCGTCATCGAGGCGCGCCAACAGGTCTCCGGCAACGACCTTGTCATTGAGGGCGACCAGGACCTCGGCGATGCGCCCGGGTGCCTGCGCCCCCACCTTCACCTCGCCTCCCATAGGCTCCACGCGGCCGGCGGCCGAGGCGGCCCAGCCGCTCTTGTTGGCGACATTGGCCGCGCCGGCAGTCTCGGCCTTGACCGGCTCGGCGGATTTCTCGCGCGCCGGCTTGGCACTGAAGGTCTGCGGCACGTAGTAGCCGACGCCGAGCGCCAGGATGGCGGCGACAATCAGCATGTTGAGGGAGGAATCGCCTCTAGGCATTGGCCTTGCGCTTTCTGTTGCGTGCGAGCTGGTGCACGGTCTCCACGCCCTCCGCGCGCCGCTCCTCGCCGACGATCAGGCCGTCCTCGATACGCAGCACGCGATTGGCAAACGGGATGGTGCGGGGATCGTGAGTCACCGCCAGCACGGCGCGGCTGGCGTCCTTGGCGATCTCGGAGAGAAGCTGCATGACGGCGACGCCGTTCTCGCTGTCGAGCGCCGCGGTCGGCTCGTCCGCCAGCATCACCGACGGCGCACCGACGAGGGCGCGCGCCACGGCAACGCGCTGCTGCTCACCGCCACTCAGGTTGGCGGGGAACGACTTTAGCTTGTGGCGCAGGCCCACCTGCTGCAGCGCCCGCTGCGAGCGCACCACAGCTTCCGAGCCGCGCTCGCCGCGCACGTCGAGAGCGATGCGCACGTTCTCCTCGGCGGTCAGCGTCGGGAACAGGTTGTAGGACTGGAAGATGAAGCCGACATGCCGGCGGCGAAGCTGCGCCAGCTCCTCGGGCGACAGGCCGGCGGTCGAATGCCCGGCGACCGTGAGCGTGCCCGCGGACGCCGTCAGGATGCAGCCCAGGATCGACAGCAGCGTGGTCTTGCCGCTGCCCGAAGGGCCCATCAGCAGGGTCAGCTCGCCGGCGTTGAGGGTCAGACTCACGCCCTTGAGCGCGCGCGTCTTGCGTGCACCGGTGCCCAGCTCCTTGACGATGTTGTGCGCCTCCATCACGACCTTGGCGGCGGGTGCCGGGTCGGGCGCGGCGGGCTTGGCGCTGGGTGCGATCAGGGTGCCGGCGTCTGCGCTCATCGGTTGAATACCACGGCTGGATCGATGCGCATCACCTTGCCAATGGCAGAGAGCGCGGAAATGGCGCACATGGCGATCGTCAGCGCCAGGAGCAAGGTCGCGAGCCCCGGCGTCATGACGATCGGCAGGGCGGTGCGCTCGCTCAGGTATACGACCGTCATGGCGATTATCATACCCAGGGCATAGCCGAGGACGGCGCTGAGGGCGGCCTGCGCCAATATGACCCGGTGAATGTAGCCGGACGACGACCCCAGGGCGCGCAGGGTCGCGAACTCGTTGATGTGGTCCTTGGTGCTCGAATAGAGCGTCTGGGCGACGATCACCGTGCCCACGACGAGGCCCAGAATGGCGCCGCCGATGAGGGCGACGCCGGCACCCGTGGCGAACAGCCAGTGCATCAGGCTGCGGTCGTGAAACTCGCTCTTGGTCAGCACCTCGCTGCCGGGCACCTTGTCGCGCAGCGCCGCCCGCACGGCTTCCACATCCGCGCCAGGCTGCAGCTTGACGAGAACATAGGTAACGTTGTCGGCCGGCATGTCGAGCAGGCTGCGGGCGCGATTGAGGGTGGTGAAAACGTAAGGAGTGACGGTGAACGAGCGGATGCCGTCGGTCAGGCCCGAGACGCGCACGCGCGAGGCACCGATCTGGGCCGTGTCGCCGACGCCTTCGACCCCGAGATCGGCCAGGTAGGTCTTGTCGACGATGACGGCATCGCGCGCGCCGAGGCCGGAGACGTCGCCTTCGACCACGTTCCATGGGGCGAGGCCGCCGTCCTCGGCATCGCTGCCGACGACCACCACCAGCGTCGAGCCGCCCTTGGGTTTGCGCCAGTCGGTGAAGGAAACGATCATCGGCACGGCCTTCGCCACGCCCGGCACGGACAGCGCCGAGAACCGCTCGCGCATGCTGATCGGCTGACCTTCCTCGAAGTTCTTGGTGCCGTAGGCCATGATCCACAGGTCGCCCTCGGAGCGGTCGATCATGGCGACGATGATGTTGCGCGCCCCGAGGTAGAGCCCGAGTTGCACAGCAACCAGAACGATCGAGAACAGAATGCCGACCATGGTCACGGCCAGCCGGATCCGATCGTGAAACAGGTTGCGAGCGGCCAGAGTGAACGTCATCGGAGCGTGCTTCGCGTTTTCCGGGCACTGCGCCCGGGCCGGAGTGCAATCGTCGGCATGCAGAACGTGTGCAAGCGCCTGCTTCCGGCGCGATCGCGACCTGTGCCGTATCGGGCTTGGTCGTTATACAGGAATTTGGGCCAAAGATGGCGCCGCCCCATGCCCTGCGCAGCGCAGACGGCCGGCAGGCCGCCGGCCCGAGCGGGCGCGACCTGCCATGTTCCCTGCGCCCTGCCCTGCCGCAGGCGCCCCAGCGCTTGACCTCGACCCATTTCGTCCTCGTAAACGACGCGGCACGCGGCGTTCCGCTCCACGGTGGTGGCCGCGTGCAATCGGCAATGGCATCGCGCGGACCGGCTTGCCGGTCCGGCGCACCCGCTACTCGGCGCCGATACCTCTTACCATCCTGGCGATCTCGGCCTTGGCCTGGATCGCGCTCTCGAGCCAGCTCACGAACCGCGTCGTGCGCTCGACCACGAGGTGGCGCTGCTGATCCAGGGTGACCATGTGGTAGCTGTCATCCAGCACCAGCGTGTCCACCAGGCCGCCCAGGTGCGTCTGCAGATACTGGGCATTCTTCAGGCTGGCCATATCGTCATGGCGCGGATGAATGATCAGGGCGGGCTGGCGAACCGACGGCAGCTCGGGCTTCACGACCGCCACCAGCGCATTGAAGTTGGCGAAGCTGCGCGCGGGCGTGCTGAACGTCCCGGCCTGGCTGGCGTCGCCGCTCTGCATGCTGGAGACGACCAGGGCGCGCACGCGCTCGTCCTTGAGGCCGAACGGCTCGCGCTCGGTCAGGTCGAAGTCGATGGGGACGGGAAGCGGGCGCAAGTAGTTGAGCACCCGCGAGTACCAGGGCATCGACCAGCCGTCGAGCTTGACGGTCGGCGCATAGAGCAGCAGCCCGTGCACCGTATCGGGCCGGTTGTAGGCGAGATGCGTCGCCAGGATGCCGCCCATGGACAGCCCGCCGGCAAGGATGATGTCGCAATCCTCGCGCAGGCGATCATGGGCCGCTTCGACGCTGGCGTACCACTGCTGCCAGGTGGAGCGCCGCAGCTCCTCCGGCGTGCCGCAATGGCCCGCGAGCTGGCAGCAGTAAACCGTGTGGCCGATACGGGCCATGTTCTGGGCGACGAACCGCATCTCCACCGGCGTGCCGCCGAGGCCGTGAATCAGCAGCACCCCCACGCGGCCGCCGGGAACGAACTGGCTGCGGTCGGGGATCTCGGGCTCGCCGGCTTGTGGCGGCGGCGCGTCTGCGTGACCCCTGAACTCCGGTTTCTGCTCACTCATTCCAGTTCACACCCGTTCATTTGTGCCCGTTGTTCTTATTCGTGCCGCGGGAGCCAGTAACGAGCAACCCCCGCGGGATCGAGCCTGCGCCTACTGCTTGCTTACCTGATGCAGCACGCGGTCGAGAAGTTTCAGGCTCAGGTCCATCTCATGCTTGGTGATGTGCAGGCTGGGAGCCAGGGTGACGACGTTCTTGTAGTAGCCGCCGATATCCAGCACGAGGCCGTACTTCTCCCCATCGACTTCGATGTTGCCTTCGAGCCCGATGTCGACCATGCGGTCGACGATTGCCTTCGAAGGGGTGAAGCTGTCGTGCGGCTCGCAGATCTCCATGCGCAGCGCCATGCCGAGGCCGTCGACGTCCCCGACGATCTTGTAGCGCCGCTTCAGGTCCTGGAGGCCCGCGAGAAGGTAGGCCCCCTTCTCCATCACCATCGCCTCGTAGTCGGTCTCGCCCATCATCTTCATGGCTTCGAGCGCGACGGCCGTGCCCATCGGATTGGCGTTGAATGTGGAGTGCGTGGAGCCCGGCGGGAAGACCTGCGGATTGATCAGTTCTTCGCGAGCCCAGATGCCGGCCAGCGGATTGAGGCCATTGGTGACCGCCTTGCCGAACACGACCACATCGGGCTTGACGCCGAAATGCTCGATCGAGAACAGCTTGCCGGTGCGGTAGAAGCCCATCTGGATCTCGTCGACGACGAGCAGGATGCCGTGCTGGTCGAGCACGCGCTTGAGCCCGGTGAAGAACGACTTGGGCGGGATCACGTAGCCGCCGGTGCCCTGGATCGGTTCCACGTAGAACGCGGCGTATTCGGCCTGCCCCGCCTTGGGATCCCACACGCCGTTGTACTCGCTCTCGAACAGGCGCTCGAACTGCTTGACGCAGTGGTCGCCGTATTCCTCCTTGGTCATCCCCTTGGGGCCGCGGAAGTGATAGGGGAACGGCACGAAGTGGGCGCGGTCGCCGAAGTGGCCGTAGCGACGGCGGTAGCGGTAGGAGGAGGTGATCGCGGAAGCGCCGAGCGTGCGGCCGTGATAGCCGCCCTCGAACGCAAACATCAGGCTCTTGCCCTTCTTGAAGTTGCGTACGAGCTTCAGCGAGTCCTCGACGGCCTGGCTGCCGCC
>DATFCC010000382.1:0-3293 GCA_035253505.1 Hyphomicrobiaceae bacterium | reverse complement strand
ATTCCATCAGCGCGCGCGTGATCGATTCGAGCTTGTCGCGGTTGCCCTGGAGCACCTCGCGCGCCTTCTTCTCGCCGTCGGTGACGATGCGGCGGATCTCCTCGTCGATCACCTTCGCCGTCTCCTCGGACATGTTCTGGCGCTGGGTGATGGCGTGGCCGAGGAAGACTTCCTGCTGGTTCTCGTTGTAGCGCAACGGCCCCAGCTTCTCGCTCATGCCCCACTCGGTGACCATGCGCCGTGCCAGCTCGGTCGCCTGCATGATGTCGCTCGAGGCGCCGGTGTTGAGGTGATCCTCGCCGTAGATGAGCTGTTCGGCGACGCGACCACCGAACATCGTGGCGATACGCGCGGTGCACCACTGCATCGAGTAGCTGAGCTTGTCGCGCTCCGGCAGGCTCATGGTAACGCCCAGGGCGCGGCCGCGCGGAATGATCGTCACCTTGTGCAGCGGGTCGTTGCCCTGCACCAGCAGATTGACCAGGGCGTGCCCGGCCTCGTGATAGGCGGTGGCGAGCTTTTCCTCCTCGGTCATGATCATGGAGCGGCGCTCGGCGCCCATCATCACCTTGTCCTTGGAGTCCTCGAACTCCTGCTGGGTCACGAGCCGCTTGTTGCGGCGCGCCGCCAGCAGGGCGGCCTCGTTCACGAGATTGGCAAGGTCCGCGCCCGAGAAGCCGGGTGTGCCGCGCGCGATCACCTTGGCGTCGACGTCGGGCGCCAGCGGCACCTTGCGCATGTGCACGCGCAGGATCTTCTCGCGGCCGGCAACGTCGGGATTGGGCACCACGATCTGGCGATCGAACCGGCCGGGACGCAGCAGGGCCGGATCGAGCACGTCGGGGCGGTTGGTGGCCGCGATCAGGATGATGCCTTCGTTGGCCTCAAAGCCGTCCATCTCGACCAGCAACTGGTTGAGCGTCTGCTCGCGCTCGTCGTTGCCGCCACCGAGCCCTGCACCCCGGTGCCGGCCGACGGCGTCGATCTCGTCTATGAAGATGATGCAGGGCGCATTCTTCTTGGCCTGCTCGAACATGTCGCGCACGCGGCTGGCGCCAACGCCCACGAACATCTCGACGAAGTCGGAGCCCGAAATGGTGAAGAACGGCACGTTGGCCTCGCCCGCAATCGCGCGGGCCAGCAACGTCTTGCCGGTGCCCGGCGGGCCGACCAGCAGGGCACCGCGGGGAATGCGGCCGCCGAGGCGCTGGAACTTCTGCGGATCGCGCAGGAACTCGACGATTTCCTGCAGATCGGACTTGGCCTCGTCGACGCCGGCCACGTCCTCGAAGGTGACGCGGCCGTGCCGCTCGGTCAGCAGCTTGGCCTTGGACTTGCCGAAGCCCATGGCGCGGCCGCCACCCGACTGCATCTGCCGCATGAAAAAGATCCACACGCCGATGAGGAGGAGCATCGGGAACCAGTTGACGAGCACGCCCAGGATGGAGGGAACGTCCTCCTCGGGCGGCTTGGCGGTGATCTTCACGCCTTTCTTGTTCAGGCGCTCGACCAGCCCCGGATCCTCGGGGGAGACGGTGCTGAAAGTGCTGCTCTTGTCGCGATAGGCGCCCGAAATGCGGTGCTTGGCGATGGTGACCTCGGACACGTTGCCGGCTTCCACGCTGGCCAGGAACTCCGAGTAGGGAATCTCATTGCCCCGCCGGGCCGTGCCGGGGTTCTGGAAAAGGTTAAAAAGAGCCATCAGCAACAGGCCGATGACGACCCATATTGCGAGGTTCCGGAAATTCGAATTCATCGGGGTTCCTTCATGCCCTGGAGCATTCTCCCGCCATGGCTCCAGGCACCTGCCACGCCGCGCCGCCGCTCGGCGAGGTCCGGACGCCATTTAACATAGGTGTCTATGAAATATTTGCCAAGCACGGCAGCCTCGCAGCACGTGGCCCGGCCGAGAACGGAGAGGGTCCGCCGAACGCCGAATAGGAAGGTTTTCCAGCGACTTCAGGTGACCTCCAAATCCGGAGCGCGCGGCTTGTCGCGACCGGGAGAGTTGTAGGGCAGGCCGAGGAAATCGGCGCGGACGTGCCTCGCCAGGCCCTCTTCGGCCCAGTAGCCCGCCGTCGGCACCGCCACCAGACGCTCCCCGCTCCAGAGGGATGGCACCAGGAGTAGCACGGGCGTGCCTTTCAAGGGCCGGCCGGCACGTTTGAGCTCGCGCAAGCCATCCCTGCCCAGCGCGCGCACGTCGAGACAGCAGCCCACCTCGGCATCCGCCTCGATCCTGAACCGCCCGTCCCAGATGAGGCTGCTGCCGGCTTTCATGGCCGCGACGGGCAGCGGCGTGCGGCCCGGCTCGCGGTCGATGCGAATCCGGCACGCATCCACGGCGATCCGCGCCCGGGCAAGCGTCCAGACCGTCTCGGGCGCGCCCGCTACGCCCTGCAGCAGGCCCGCGACGATGGTCTCGAGGCCCGACAGCGGCACGGGTTCCCCTGCGCCTCCGGCGGCAGCGATGCATCGGCCGATGACGCGCAGGGCAATCTCCTCGGGCGCGCTGCGCAGCCGGCCCCGATCGACATCGAAGAAGCCGCTGGGATCGGTCCGCACCAGGCCGGTGTGCGGGTCACACAGCGCGTCGGTTGCAGCCTCCACCGCCGCACGCGCCCGTCGCAGGCGGGCGGCGCTGGTGGCAAGCGCCTCACCGCCAAGGCCGGCCGCCTCCAGCGCCACGCGATTGGCCCGCCAGCGCGCCCTCTCGAAGCTCGCGTCGGCGTTGCTCGGGTCCTCGACCCAGGAAACGCCACGCGCCTTGAGGGTGGCCTGCAACCGGTCCTTGGCGATCCCGAGCAAGGGGCGCACCAGGCGCAGCGGTCCGCTTCCGTCCTGTCCCGCCACTTCCGAGATCGGTGCCATGGCCGCGAGACCGTCAAGGCCGCTGCCGCGCGCAAGCCGCATCAGCAGGGTCTCCGCCTGATCGTCGCGGGTGTGGGCAAGGAGCAATGTTCCAATGCCCTGGCCGGCCATGTACTCCCCCATCAGCCGATAGCGGGCTTCGCGGGCGGCGGCCTGCAGGCCCGTCCTGGGTTTCGGCCCCGACCACGGCAGGATCGCGTGCTGGAAGCCGAGCTTGCGGGCCGAGCCCGCGACGGCAAGCGCCTCGGAGGCCGATTGCGGGCGCAGTCCGTGATCGACGGTGAGCACGACATGGGGCGCGGGATCCGCATCCTCTTGCGCCAGCCAATCTGCGAACAGGACCATCAGGCCCATGCTGTCGCCGCCGCCGGAGACCGCAAGGGCGACGGCGCGATCGCCACGCAGTCCGGCAAAGAGCGCCG
>DATFCC010000381.1:0-2897 GCA_035253505.1 Hyphomicrobiaceae bacterium | reverse complement strand
CTCGGCTGGGTGAACCGGCTGGAGCCAGAAGGCCGGCTCGGGGAAATGGAAGGCCTGATCGCCTCGGCAGCTTTCGGCGAATACCTGGCGCAACTCGCCGGCGGAATTCCCATGAGCCAGGGCGAGACCGTTCGCCTGTCTGCGCTCGGCGTGCCGCGTGCCGAGATCCGCCGCTTCGAGGAGGAGGTTGGTGATCTCATCGACGCCGGCACGGGCGATGCCTTGAAGGCGCGTCTTGCGGAGATGATTGCCGCCCAGCCGGCAGTGACCACCTTCGGCGATACCGGCCTCGACGACACGCTGGCGCAGATGCGTGAGCAGATGCGCCGCTTCTGCGAGGCGGAAGTGCTGCCGCACGCCCACCAGTGGCATCTGGCGAACGAGTACATTCCTTACGAGACCATCGCCAAGCTCAGCGAGCTCGGCGTGTTTGGCCTGACCCTGCCGGAGGAGTACGGCGGGCTTGGCCTCGGCAAGGAGGCTATGTGCCTGGTGTCGGAGGAACTCTCGCGCGGCTACATCGGCGTTGGCTCGCTCGGCACGCGCTCCGAGATTGCGTGCGAGTTGATCCTGAACAACGGCACCGAGGAGCAAAAAGGTAAGTACCTCGCCCGCATCGGCTCGGGCGAGCTGCTCCCGACCGCCGTTTTCACCGAGCCCAACACCGGCTCCGACCTCGCCTCGCTCAAGACGCGTGCCGTGCGCGAGGGTGACGTCTACAAGGTCACCGGCCAGAAGACATGGATCACCCATCCTGTCCGCGCCGACCTGATGACCCTGCTCGTGCGCACCGACGCAAATGAGCCCGGCTACAAGGGCCTCTCCATGCTCCTGGCGGAGAAGCCGCGCGGCACCGACGCCGTTCCGTTTCCAGCCGAGGGAATGTCGGGCGGCGAGATCGAGGTGCTGGGCTATCGCGGCATGAAGGAGTTCGACATCTCCTTCGACGGCTTCGAGGTGCCGGCGTCGCAGCTGTTGGGCGGTGTCGAGGGCCAGGGCTTCAAGCAGCTCATGACCACCTTCGAGGCGGCCCGCATCCAGACGGCGGCGCGCGCCATCGGCGTGGCGCAGGCGGCGATGGACCTGGCACTCAAGTACGCGCTGGAGCGCAACCAGTTCGGCAAGGCGATCTATGCCTTCCCGCGCGTCGCCAACAAGATCGTCATGATGGCGATCGAAACGATGGTTGCCCGCCAGCTCACCTATTTCGCCGCGCGCGAGAAGGACCAGGGCCGCCGCTGCGATCTGGAGGCCGGCATGGCCAAGCTGCTCGGCGCGCGCATCGCCTGGGCCAACGCCGACAACGCGCTGCAGATCCACGGCGGCAACGGCTTCGCCCTGGAGTACCCCGTAAGCCGCCTGCTGTGCGATGCGCGCATCCTCAACATCTTCGAGGGCGCCGCCGAGATCCAGGCGCACGTCATCGCCCGCCGCCTGCTGGAGGGCGCCAACTGACCCGGACGCGCCCGTGATGCAGGTTCCGCTTCAAGTGGGTCGTCCCGTAGGTTGGGTCGAGCGTCAGCGATGACCTAACGCCAATAGCCCGCCTCGGGTCTGCCCTCGCTTTCGCGGGGGTCGACCCACCCTGCTCGCTGAGCGTCACGCAGCGCGGACTACGGCTTCAGGGCGTCACCCTCGCGCCAATCGCCTGCTCCAGGTCGCCGATCAGGTCCTCGGTGCTCTCCAGGCCCACCGACAGGCGCAGCAGATCGGGCGGGCACGGCGTTCCCGGACCCTCGACGCTGGCGCGGTGCTCGATCAGGCTCTCCACGCCTCCAAGTGACGTGGCGCGCTTCCAGAGCCGGACGTTGGCCGCGGTGGCGATGGCGGCCGCCTCGCCGCCCTTGAAGCGGATCGACAGCATGCCGCCGAACCCGCCGCGCATCTGCCGCGCGGCGATGGCGTGCCCCGGATGCGCCTCGAGCCCGGGATAGAGGACGGATGCCACCGAGGAATGCCGCGCGAAGTGCCGGGCGATCGTCATAGCCGAGGCGCACTGATGATGGACACGCACATGCAGCGTCCGCAGCCCCCGCAGCAGCAGGCCGCCCTCGAACGGCCCCAGAATGGCGCCGAGCATGCTGCGGATATGCTGGGCGCGATCTTGCATCGCGTCCTTGCGGGCAAAGACGAGGGCGCCGGCCACCACGTCGGAATGCCCGTTGAGGTACTTGGTGGCCGAATGCATGACGACGTCGGCGCCGAGCGCGATCGGGTTGCTCAGGACGGGCGTCGACACCGTTGCATCGACGGCCAGCGCGGCGCCGGCGGCGTGCGCGATACGCGCGGTCTCGGCAATGTCGGTGACAGTCCAGAGAGGGTTGGCGGGCGTCTCGATCCAGATCAGCCGGGTCCGCCCCGGACGCACGGCCGCGGCCACTGCGGATGCATCGCTCGTATCGACGAAGGTCGCCTCGATGCCCAGGCCCGGCGCGTCCTCGGCCAGCCATTTGCGGAGCGCCCAGTACATGACGGTGGGCGCGACCACGTGTGCCGGCCGTTCCAGCGCCAGAAACGCCGTCGTGGCCGCCGACATGCCGGATGCCAGCACGAGACTTGCGGCTCCGCGCTCGAGCTCAGTCAGAACGGCCTCGACCTGTCGCACGGTGGCATTGTCGGCGCGGCCGTAGCTGTAGCCCTTGCGGTACTGGTTGTCCGGATCGCGCAGGAAGGTGGTGGTGAGATGCAGGGGCGGCACGATGCCGCCCGTCGTCTCGTCCATGGCACCCGCCGCCTGTGCGGCAATCGTCTCGGGCGCAAGGTTCTTCGTCATGAATGGATCGGCCTCTGAGATGGGTCGCATGCCAGCATAGCAGGTCTCCCCGCGCCCCGCGCTTGGCCGTGCTATGGTCTCGCCTCATCGCGGCCCAACGGAGGAAAAGCCATGCCGATCGGCA
>DATFCC010000380.1:0-6018 GCA_035253505.1 Hyphomicrobiaceae bacterium | reverse complement strand
TGCCAGGAAGCCGGTCCAATCGAGCTGCATGCGCGATGCCGGCCTGTCGGCCGGCAAGGTCAGGCGCAAGGCGATGAACGCGACGAGCCCGACCGGCACCAGCATGTGAAATGCCCAGCGCCACGTGTAGGCCTCGGCCAGGTAGCCGCCGAGCACCGGGCCGACCACCGGCGCCACGCCGACCGCCATGCCGAACAGCGACAGCACCATCGGGTGCTGCCGGCGCGGGAAGGTATTGAGCAGGATGGTCTGCGACAGCGGCACCACTGGCGCGCCGGCGGCCCCCTGGACAATGCGCCAAACGACCAGCGATTCCAGGGACTGGGCCACGCCGCACAGGAATGTGGCAATGGAGAAGAAAGCGATGCCGAGGGTCATGACCCGCCGCTCGCCGAAGCGGGCGACGAGCCAGCCCGTCATCGGCGTGACCACTGCGGTCGCCAGGATGTTGAAGGTCATCGCCCAGGCGATCTCGTCCTGGGTCGCCGACATGGCACCCTGCATCTGCGGCAGGATGGTGGACGTGGTGAGCAGCGCGGTCGAGTACAGGGACGCGCCAAGCACCACGGCCGCCAGGATGAAATAGCGTTCGACCGGGGAGAGGCTTTCGGCAAACTCGTCGGGGCTGGCGGTGGAGGTCATGTCCCGGGCAACGATATGTTATGCGATCATAGCCTAGCTTACGACCTTCATGCCACGGTATAGGGTGCGACATGTCGAATTCCGACGACCACATCGGCTTCCTCATCTCCGACGTCGCACGATTGATGCGCACCGTGTTCGACCGGCGCGTCCGCCGCCTGGGCCTGACGCGTGCCCAGTGGCTGGCGCTGACGCGCTTGCATCGCCGTCCCGGCGCCTCCCAGTCGGAGCTTGCCGACATGATGGAGGTGGAGAAGGCAACCGTCGGCCGTCTGATCGATCGACTGGAGGCCAAGGGCTGGGTGGAGCGGCGCGCCCAGGCGGGCGACCGGCGCATCAACCGGGTCTACCTCACGGCCGAGGCCGAGCGCGTGCACGACCGCATCTGGCGCATAGCCGAGGCGACCGTCGAGGACGCATTGGCGGACCTTTCGCGGCGCGAGTCGGCCCAGCTCCTGAAGCTGCTGGGACAGATGAAATCGCGACTGATCGACATTGCCGGCGCGCCTGCGCCGCCGCCACGACCCATGGTGACGACCGGTCAGAGCCGGCCGGCGCTCGACGCCGTGGCCGCAGAGGACGAGGCCGCATTGCCATGACCACCGACACCGCGCCCTCGCTGCGCTCGCGTCCCGTGCCGGGGATGCTCGACTGGCGCCGCCACACCCGGCCGATCCTGCTCATCGCCGTGCCGGCGCTGGTGGTCATCGGGGCCGGCATGTGGTGGCTGCAGGGCGGCCGCTATGCCTCGACGGAGAACGCCTACGTCAAGGCCGACATCGCGCAGATCGCCAGCGAGGTGGCGGGCCGCATCCTCGACGTCGCCGTGCGCGACCATGCCGCCGTGACGCAAGGCCAGGTGCTGGTGCGCCTCGATCCCGAACCCTACAAGCTGGCGCTCGACAAGGCCGATGCCGAGCTCGACTTCGCGCGCGTGGCCGTCGAGCAGCTCAAGGTGAGCCTGCGCGAGACGAAGGCCGAGCACAAAGAGGCCGAGAGCCGGTTGCAGTATCTGGAGGCGCAGGCCAAGCGCCAGCACGATCTTGCCGCGCGCGGCGTGACGCCGGCCGCCAAGCTGGAGCTGGCCGACAGCGAGGCGCTGCAGGCGCGCGACCGGGCGGCGATGCTGCGGGAGAGAATTGCGCGGGCTGAAGCCTCGCTCGGGGGCAATCCGGACCTCCCGACCGACGAGTATGCGCAGGTGCGCGAGAAGATCGCCCTGCGCGAGCGGGCCGCGCTCGATCTCTCCTACACTGAGATCAGGGCGCCGCGCGCCGGCACCGTCGTCAACTTCAAGCTGCAGCCGGGCGAACAGATCAAGGCGCAGACCGCGCTCTTCTCCATCGTCAACGACCGCCGCCCGTGGGTGGAGGCGAACTTCAAGGAGACCGACCTCACGTATGTGGTCGTGGGCCAGAAAGCGACCGTAGTGCTCGACATCTATCCCGACATCACCTGGGACGCGGAGGTCGAGAGCATCAGCCCGGCGACCGGCGCCGAGTTCGCAATCCTTCCCCCGCAGAACGCGTCGGGCAACTGGGTGAAGGTGGTGCAGCGCCTGCCCGTGCGCCTGCGCCTGGTGGAGCGGCCCGGCGAGCCCCCTCTGCGCGCCGGCATGACGGCCTGGGTCAGCATCGACACGCAGCGCTCGCGCAGCCTCTCCAGCATCTTCGGCGGCGGCCCCGCGGTCGCCGCCAAACCATGACGGGTGGATGCCGGACATTGCCGCGGTTGCCGGAGGCAGGCCGCGGTGCTAGGCCTGCCCCCGCAGCGGAGACAGTATGACCAGCGACACGATACCCGCCGAGGAGCGCATCCGGGTCTATTGGCAGCCTGGCTGAACAAGCTGCCTGCGCACTAAGGAGTTCCTTGGCAAACACAACATTCCGTTCCTGTCGCGCAACATCCTGGCGGATGAAGGCGCGCTCGATGAGCTGTTGGCGCTCGGCACCAAGCAGCTCCCCGTCATCGCCCGCGGCAAGGACTGGGTGAACGGGCAGTCGCTGAAGGAGATCGCCCGCCTCGTCGGCATCGACCTCGGCACCGTCAAGCACTTGGCTCCCGAGGAGCTGGTGCGCCGCATCGACGTGGTTCTGGACGGAGCAGCGCGCTTCTTCGCGCAGTTCCCGGAGGAGCGGCTCGGCGATCAGCTTCCCGGCCGCCCGCGCTCCTACGCCCAGCTCGCCTGGCACCTTTTCAACGTCGCCGACGCCTTCCTGGAGCACGAGCAGGGCATCGGCCTCTCCACCGCGTCCTACAATCGCGTGCCGGCGGAAGGCACGACGCGAGCGCAGATCCTCAACTACGGTGCCGACGTGCGACGCCGCTTCGATGCCTGGTGGCGGGATAACGGGCATCGCACCGACTGGGCCGCGCGAGCCGATGTCTACTATGGCGATGTCACGCGGCACGAGTTCCTGGAGCGCACCACGTGGCACGCGGGCCAGCACGCGCGCCAACTGATGTGGGTGCTTGCGGACAAATTCGCGATCGCGCCCGACCGGCCCATCGATCCCGCCACGTGGGTCGGCCTTCCGATGCCGGAGAAGGTTTGGGATAGCTGAGCGGCGCGCGGGCCCCCGCCGCCCGTCGAGGACAAATACCGCGCCGTCAGTATCGGTCGGTAGCGCGCCCGTGCCCGGAGCGCCGCAGCCACGGGCGCGTGCCGGCGGCCGGCTCGCCCGACGCGACCGGCTGGTAGTGCAAGGTCACCTCCGCTACCCGCCCCTCGACCAGTGCACGGCGGGTGGGCACGTGCGTCACCTCGAAACTGTCGAAGCCGACGCGGCGCATGAGCGGGATCTGGTCGGAGAGCACGTTGCCGACCGCACGCAACTCGCCCTTGTAGCCGTATTTCTCGCGCAGCAGCCGCGCCGTCGAGAACGCGCGCCCGTCGGAAAACTTGGGAAACGCCAGCGCAATCAGCGCGAAGCTCCCGAGGTCGGCGGCGATGTCGTCGAGCCGCTCGCCGGGCTCGATGACGAGGCCGAGCCGCGCCCCGCAGCCTGCGAGCGTGCCGCGCCGGGCGAGCCATTCCTTCCTCGTCACGATGATGGGGACCCCGGGCGCCGGCGGCTCGCCGTCGGCTGCGGACACCCAGGCGTCGCGGTGGAAGAGCCCGTCATGCCAGATCGACCCGGTCGGATCAGCGGTGTCTCTCACGCGCGCGGATGAGGAGATCGCCGGTGCCGCGCGGGCGTCATCCATGGGGAGGTCCGCGGCTCTATGCTCGGGGGCACCCCGATCAGGGTCGCCCCTCCGCGCGAACGGCGCATCGGCGGCGGGCGCCGCGGGAATGTCACGCAACGGCGCCGGTGCTGCATCAAGCGGCGGCATAGAGCGCCTCCTTGAAGGGCGCGGGGCCCAAACGGCCGTAGGCGGCGAGGAACGGCTCGCTCGCGCCGGTGCGCAGCTCCAGGTATCTGTCCACCACCTTCTCCACCGCATCGACGATGCCGTCGGGGCCGAAGCCGGGACCGGTGATGGCGGCCAGCGCCGCATCCTCCGCACCCGAGCCGCCGAGCAGGAGCTGGTAGTGCTCCTCGCCGCGCTTCTCGACGCCGAGAATGCCGATGTGACCGACGTGATGGTGGCCGCAGGCGTTGATGCAGCCCGAGATCTTGATCTTGAGATCGCCGATCTCGTCCTGACGCGCCGCGAGCCGCTCGGAGATGCGCTGGGCGATCGGGATCGACCGCGCATTGGCGAGCGCGCAGTAGTCGAGGCCGGGACAGGCGATGATGTCGGTGACGAGACCCGCATTGGCCTCAGCAAGGCCGGCCGCCTCGAGTGCCGCATGGACGGCGGGCAGGTCCTCGATGCGCACGTGCGGCAGCACCAGGTTCTGCTCGTGGGTGACGCGCACCTCGTCGAACGAGTAGCGCTCGGCGAGATCGGCGACGGCATCCATCTGCGCGGCGCTGGCATCGCCGGGGATGCCGCCGATGGGTTTGAGCGAGATGGTGACGATGGCGTAGCCCGGCTGCCGGTGCGTATGCGTATTGCGCGTCACCCAGCGTTCGAACGCGCGGTCTGCCGGGCGGAGGCGGATCTGTGCGGGACGCTTATCGAAGGCAGGCGGCGCGAAGTACGCGTCGATGCGTCGGATCTCCTCCTCGGGAAGCCGCAGCGCACCGTCGCGGATGCGCCGCCACTCCTCCTCCACCTGCGCCGTGAAGGCGGCCGCGCCGATCTCGTGCACGAGGATCTTGATGCGCGCCTTGAACTTGTTGTCGCGGCGGCCCTCGAGATTGTACACGCGCAGAATGGCCTCCAGGTAGCTCAACAGGTCGGCTTCCGGCAGGTCGTCGCGGATCAGCTTGGCGATGAGGGGCGTGCGCCCCTGGCCGCCGCCGACGTACACGGCGAACCCGAGCGTGCCGTCGGCGAGCCGCTTCAGGTGCAGGCCGATGTCGTGCACCTGGATCGCGGCCCTGTCCTTCTCCGCCGCCGTCACCGCCACCTTGAACTTGCGCGGCAGGAAGCTGAACTCGGGGTGCAGCGACGACCACTGGCGGATGATCTCGGCATAGGGGCGCGGATCGGCCACCTCGTCGGCGGCGGCGCCGGCGAAATGATCGGCAGTGACGTTGCGGATGCAGTTGCCGGAGGTCTGGATAGCATGCATCTCGACCTCGGCCAGCTCGTCCAGGATATCGGGTACGTCGGACAGCCTCGGCCAGTTGAACTGCAGGTTCTGCCGCGTGGTGAAGTGGCCGGTGCCGCGATCGTAGGTGCGGGCGATGTGCGCCAGCTTGCGCATCTGCCGAGCGTTGAGCGTGCCATAGGGAATGGCGATGCGCAGCATGTAGGCGTGCAGTTGCAGGTAGACCCCGTTCATCAGCCGCAATGGCTTGAACTCGTCCTCGGTAAGCTCGCCGGAGAGGCGCCGCCCCACCTGGTCACGAAACTGCGCCACGCGCTGGCGCACGAACTCCGCGTCGAACTCGTCGTAGCGGTACATGAGGATCAGGCCGCCTGGGCTTGCTTCTCCCTCTCCCCGTTCTTCAAGGGGAGTGGGCTGGGGTAAGGGGCAGCAACGTGGGCGGCGGTGTGAGGCTGCCCCTCACCCCGACCCTCTCCCCATCGCGAAGAACGATGGGGAGAGGGATTAGACGTGGGGGCGGCGTAGCCCGGCACGTCGCCGAGCACACTCGGGCCGGCGATGCGCACGCGCTCGCGGGTGCGGATGGGCACGAACCCGCCGCCCGACTCGCGCACCTCGATGAGGTAGGGGTCCACCACCACGTTGCGGCCGGCGTCGTGATGGCCGCGCGCCTCGAGAGCGCGGGCTTCATCGGGCGAGCGCGCGACGGCAGCCGCCTCGATGCGCTCGCTCCACGCACCTTCGAAGTCCAGGAAAACGACGATGCCGTC
>DATFCC010000379.1:0-10589 GCA_035253505.1 Hyphomicrobiaceae bacterium | reverse complement strand
CTCGCGGCTGACGATGGAGATGTCGAGGCCGGTCTCGGACCGGGCCCGCTCAAGGAATTCATCCGCGTTGGCGGCAAGCCGGCAGGCCTCAGTGGCGATCAGGCCCGAGCGGACCACCTGGTGGCGTCTGATCTTGGCCGCACAGATCTTGAGAGCCTCGAGGGTGCGCTCGACTGCGGCCTCCGATAGCCGGCCGCTGGTCGACACTCCCTCTCCGAGGCGGCTGATGCGCGAGAAGGCATCGATCACGCGGAAGCCGCGCCGCGAGGGCCGTGCCACGAGCAGGCGGCAGTTGTTGGTGCCGAGGTCGAGGGCGGCGTACGCGGGCCGGGGCGGGCTGCGCCACGTTTGGGATGCGGGCTGGGCATCCACCCCGTCGCCATCGCTCTCGCTGCCTGGTGCGCGCGCGTCGCCGGCGGCGCAAGCATTCGGCGCCGGGCTCAACACCTCGCAACTGGGCTCGCCGGCGCGCAGCAACGCTGCATCCGGCTCCCGCGCACCCTCCACAGCCTGTCTCCGGCACCCGTTCGGCCGACAAAGGCCGCGGGCGTCATTTTGGTTGAACTTGCGAGGCACTTTATCAGCTCGCGGCGGGCGGTAAAGCTGCCGCAAGGATCACGCCGGCCGCTACCGGGGTGTCGAAAGGGGTGAGGACAGCGTTTCCAGAAACGAAATCAGATCAGCTTGTTCTTCTTGGGAAAGGCGGAGTGGCCTGACCACGCGGCCGCCGTCGTCGCCGTGCAGCCGCTCGATATCCACCTGCGAATAGTGGCGGATCACATCGCGCAGTGTGGCAAGGCTGCCATTGTGCATGTAGGGGCCGGTCCTGGCGACGTTGCGCAAAGACGGCACGCGAAACTCGCCCCAGTTGCGATGCAGCGGCTCGATATGCCGCGTGGGCAGGGCGGCGGCATCGAGCGGGTCGTCGTTGTGGGGGCCGAGCAGGTTGAATGGGCTCCCCCGCAGCTCGGCGAGCCCGCCGTGTCTGCCGGTGTCCACCCGCCCGGGCTCGGCGAAGAACGGCACGCCGATATCGTCGAACTCGCCGTTGGTGAAGTTGGGGCCGTGGTGACACACCGAGCATCGTCCGGTCCCGACGAAAATCTTGAGGCCGCGCTGCGCCGCCATGGGGTAACGGGCGATCCCCTCCGCATCGCCGGCGGCCAAGGCATCGCGAAAGGCATCGAACGGCGTCCGGCCGGTGACGATGGTCTCCTGGAACGCCGCGAGCGCCTTGCCGCAATTCACCAGCACGAGCTCGGGCGGATCGCTCGCAAGGTTCGACCCGAACAGCCGCTCATAGCGCGCCGCAAGATCGCCGTCGGCGGCAAGGCGGGTGTGGATCATCTCCGCCGTGGCTCCCAGTTCCCGGACGTCGAGAATCGGACGCAGACTCTGCATCCACAGGCTGTCGGCAGCCCCGCCCCAGCCGAACCAGCGGGCGAGCCGCAGGTTGGCGAGCGCGATGGCATTGCGGTCGGTGCGGGCGAGCCCGACGCTGCGGTCGCGCCCGTCGGCGAAAAACCTGTCCGGATCGTGGCAGGTGGTGCAGGCCCGATCCTGGTCGCGCGAGAGGCGCTTGTCGAAGAACAGGCGGCGGCCGAGCGCCACCGCATCCACCATCCCTGAGACGCGGTTGCTGGGGTCGGGCACGAACGACGGCGGCCAGGGGCCGTGCGCAAGGATCGTGGCCTTCTCCTCGCCGCTGAAAGAGATCGCCGGCTCGGCCGCGAGCGGCCAGCTACCGGCGGCCGTGGTGGCGAAGCCGATTGCCAGCGTCAGCGCCATCCGCCTCATGGCTGGACGTCCACGTCGCGCGACAGGCGTGTGCGGCCGCCGCCGTGCAGGATGTCGAAGGTGAACCGCCAGCGCCCCGGCATGTGCAGCATGAGCCCGGCGGCGCGGAAGCGATCGCCTCCCAACCTTTCGCTCGTCGGGCGGTAGTTCATGCCGTGGCCGTGGGCCGGCATCAGCGCGTCGACAGTGACCCCTTCGGGCTCTCGCGCGCCGGCTGTGCGGCAGACGATCACCTCGACCGCGAAGAACCGGCCGACCTCCAGTCGCTCCGGCTCCCACCGATAGGCAATCTGAGCGTCCGGCGAGGAGAGTGCGTGGAACCCTTCGGGCGGGCTGCAGGCCACCGCCGCGCCCAGCAACTGAGCCGGCAAGGCAACGGCGGCAATGCCGCACAGGCGTGCCAAGTGTCCCCGGAGGGCGCCCCACGCCCCGCCGCCAGGCGTCGCGCATCGTGCGTGAAGGCCACGGATCGTCGGCATCGGACGGCTCTCAGCCGAGCAGGCGGCACCGGCGATGGCCGCACTCTTGAGGCTACAGCAGCTCAGCTTCCGCCGCACGCCGCGGCCGCGTTCGCAACCCTGCGGCCGGAAGAGGAGGACGGGCCACCGTCCTGCGCACGCGCTACGCCTTCTTGGCGGCGCGGGCCTTGCCGGCCAACTTCTTGAGCCTGCGGCGCACACCCAGCGTATTGCCCTGGTTGCGCGTGAGTTTCGCGCGCGGGGCCGCCCGGCGGTTCTTCTTCTTCTGCTTCTCGACGTTGCGCGCGGACCGGATGACCATGGACGGCTCCCTCATGACGATGGATGGACTGGCGTCCGTGTAGCGCGCGCGGGGCGCAGCCGCAATCTAATCGCGCATCCACACCTTGAGCGGCATTCCCCCCTTGGGCCGCAGCGTGACCCGGCTCACCGGCTCGGGCGCGTGCACGCCGTCCCATTCGAAGCGGGCACCGCGCACCAGCGTCGCCAGTATGGCGATCGCTTCCATCATGGCGAACACGCTGCCGATGCACGTGCGCTGCCCGAAGCCGAACGGCATGAATTGCGTGCGCGCATACCTGGCCTCGCGCTCGGGCGAGAAGCGCTCGGGATCGAACCGGTCCGGGTCCTCCCACAGCTTGCGATGCCGGTGGATGGCGAAGATCGGCACGATGATCAGCGTTCCCGCGGCGATCCTCTTGCCGCCGAGGTCGACGTCCTCGGCGGCCAGCCGCGTCAGGACCGGCGCCGGCGGATAGAGCCGCATCGCCTCCTTCAGGACCGCGCGCGTGACCGGCAGGCGGTCGAGGTGCTCGGCGGCGATCGCACCGCGGCCCGCAACCGCCTCGACCTCGTCGCGAATGCGCGCCTGCCACTGCGGCGCGCGGGCGATGAGATAGAGCGTCCATGTCAGCGCCTTGGCCGTCGTCTCGTGGCCTGCGGCGAGGAAGGTGAGCAGGTTGTCGACGAGTTGCTTCTCCGACATCGGAGCGCCGGTCTCGGGGTCCTGCGCGCGGGCCAGGCGCGCCAGCAGGTCCTGGCCCTCGAGGCCATCGGCACGGCGGCGTGCCAGGATGGTCGATACGGCCGCGCGCAACCGGCGCGCCGCGTTGCGGCGGCGGAACTTGCCCGGATACCACATCCATTGCGGCACACGCATCACGGCCGCGGCAATGTCCCAGGAGATCGTCGCCAAGGCGCCGTCGGCCGCCTCCATGGTTGCCGCCGCCTCCGCATCTGCGCTGCCCGCGAACATGGTGGCCGAGATCACCTGGAATGTCGTTGCCGTCATGTCGCGATCGACCGCGGTCGTCGCGCCAGGGGAGAGTTGGCGCCAGCGCGCAAGCTGGTCATCGGCCGCGCGCGTCATGTCGGGAACCAGCGCCGCCAGGTCGGCGGGCCGGAAGAGAGGCGCCGCCGTGCGCCGCTGCCAGCGCCAGCTCGTCCCCTCCGAGGTGAGAATGCCGTCCCCCAGCGTGTGATGGAAGACGCGCTTCTCGACGGGGGTCTTGGGAAACTGGACGCTCGCCTGCAGCAGCACCTTCTCGACCAGCTCCGGCGCCGTCACCCAGGCCATGACATAGCGGCCGTTGTCGTGGACGAGGATCGGCTCCTCGTAGACGGCACGGGGATAGCTGGCGAGGGGATTGCGGACGAAAGTTGCAAGGAAGCGATGCAACGGCAACGGCCGTGGCGGAGGCTGGACGGTCGGCGGGTAGAGCGCCGGCTCTTGCGTTTCACGCGCGAGGGGTTCGGCGCGGATCACTGCCACGGTCGCCTCCACCGGCTACCAAGAAGACCGCTGACGATTGCCGAGAATGGATCAGGGGAAGTATTCGAGCAACCACTTTGCGCCAGTCGCGCCTGAGTAGAGGAGCACGAAGGCCCACAGGAACGCGGAGCTCCAATTGGCGAGCTGGAATTTCCATTGCGGCATCTCGGCGATGCCGGCGGCGATCGGCACGGCGGCGCGCAGCGGGCCGTTGAAGCGGCCAAGCACGACCGCCCAGGCCCCGAAACGGTCGAAGAAGTGCCGGCCCCTTTCCAGCAGCTTGGGGTAGTTCTTCAGGGGCCACATGTGCTGAATCTGCTCGTGATAGTGGAAGCCGAGCCAGAACGAAAGCCAATCGCCCAGCGCCGCCCCCACCGCCGCCGATACCACGATCGACCAGAAGATCAGCGGATCGGCGGCGCCGATGATCGCCCCAATCCCGAACAGGATGGCGAAGAACGGCAGGATCAGGGACAGGAAGGCCATGGACTCGCCGAACGCCAGCACGAACACGATCCCGATCGCTCCGTTGGGGTGCTCGCGCACGAAATCCAGGATCCACGCCTTGTATTGAGCGATCATCGATCCCCCTCCGCCCCTGCATGACGCGTCGGAGCAAGGACCGAGCGTCCGCTCTTTGTCAACGGAGCTTACGGCCCGGGCCCGGCGCCCGGCGGTGGAAAGCATTGGACCAATTCGCCCGTTGCCACCGGCACGTTTCCTGCTAGCAAGGCCCTGCAGGTTTGGTTTCCATTCGGTTAACGTGTATCCCGGCTGGCCGGGTGTGGGGGTGCTGTGGCAGTCGCGTACCGTGTGCACGGGCCCGCCCGAGGCAGCTCGCGCGTGGCGGTCGGCGTGCTCGCCGCCGCCAATGTGGCGCTGATTTTCGGCGTCTGCGGCCTGACGCCCCTCGGCGACGTCGTGGCGCCGCTGACCGGGCATTTCATCTGCATCGGCCTGGCGGCCGGCCTGGCTCTGCTCGTGCGCCGATGGATGCTTGCCATTGTGGCCGGCGGGTCGTTGGCGGCGCTCACCGCACATGCCTGGCTGGGCCTCGCCTGGTGCTGCGCGACCGCGCCGTCGACAACGGCGCGGGCCAGCCTTGCGCTCGCAGCCGCCGCCGGTCCGCAGGCCCTGTCGCTCGTGGCCCTCAACGCCTGGGACGGCAATCGCGACCTCGAACGGCTCGAGAGATACCTGGCGTCGGCCCCCGCCGACGTTCTCGTGCTGTCCGAGTTCGGCCCGAGCAAGCGGCCGCTGCTGGCGCGCCTGAAAGCCGCCTACCCCTACCAGGCGGACTGCGCTGACCAATGGCCCTGCTCGCTCGCCCTGCTGTCGCGCCTGCCGCTGGAGGCCGCCGGCACCGGCCGCGTGCCCTCGCCTGAAGCGCGCAGCATGCCGTACTTCATCTGGGCCAGGGTGGCCGGCATCACCCTCGTGGGCACGCACCTGCGCCGGCCCAGCCGCAGTCCGTGGCTGCACGAGCGCCAGGCGGCCGCGCTCGCCCGGTTCGTGCGCAGCATCGACGGCCCCATCGTTCTCGCCGGCGATCTCAACACGACGCCGTGGTCGGGCGCCTATCGCATGCTCCGGCGCACGACCGGGCTCAATCCCGGCCGCACGCTCGTGCCGACATGGCCGGCGTGGCCGATCGCCCTCCCGCAGGTGGCGCTCGATCACATCCTGGCTTCGCCGGATCTGGCCTACCGGGCAGCCGGCGCCGGCCCCGCCGTAGGGTCGGACCACCTGCCGGTGTGGGCGATCATCGAGCGGCGCCCGATCGCCATCGAGCGTCGCCAGCCCATCACCTCACGCCTTGCAGCGGCGCGAGCGCATCTCGGCGGCGAGCTCCTTGGAGACTTCCGCGGCGAGCATGTTGGTGCGCGAGATCTGCGCCGGTGACATGCCTTTGCCGTCGGGGCCCTTCAGCGCCTTGGGCACGCTCTCGGCCTCGCGCCGGCCGATTGCGAGCTGCTCGCAGCTCAGGTCCTTCTTCTGGGTGCGGAATGCGAACAGCCGCACGCCGGAAGCATGGGCGTGCGCATTCGAGGGCTCCCTCACCCACTTCCTGTCCTGGTCGTCGAGCATCGATTTGAGCGTGGCCTGGCGGGCGTCGATGCAGTCGGGGCTGTCGTCGATGCAGGCGAGGCCCGCGCGATCGTCGTTGCCGATGCCGGAGCAGGCAGAGGCCGCGGCCCCAAGGAGCAGGCACAGTGCCGCGGCAAGTCTGCGAGCTGCCGGATGGCTGGCTTGCATGGTTTCCCCTTGAGGAATGAGGCGGGAGCCCATAGAAGACACGCATATGGCCGGGCTGTGGCGGAACCTCGCCACGCGGCGCATCGACTCGCAATTCTCTGTTTACGGGTTTCGGCGCTGGCGTCAACGCACGGGACCCGTCCGCATCGACAAGCCATCGAACGATTGTACGGAGTAGCAGCCATGGTTCACGCCGTCCGCATCCATCAGCATGGTGGCCCCGAGGTGATGCAATGGGACAACGTGGAGGTGCCCGCACCCGGCCCCGGACAGGTGCGCCTCAAGCAGCACGGCGTCGGCGTCAACTACATCGACGTCTACCAGCGGTCCGGCCTCTACAAGATGCCGCTGCCGTTCGTGGCGGGCTCGGAGGGTGCCGGTGAGGTGGTGGCTGTAGGGCCCGGCGTCACCGAGTTCAAGGTCGGCGACCGCGGCGCCTATGCCGGCGCCGCCGGCGGCTATGCCGAGGAGCGGGTGATGCCCGCGGACCGCCTGGTCAAGCTGCCGGACAAGATCGACTACAAGACGGGCGCGGCCATGATGCTGCAGGGCATGACCGTGCGCTACCTGCTGCGCGAGACCTACAAGGTCGGCAAGGGCACGACCATGCTGCTGCACGCGGCCGCTGGCGGCATCGGCCTGATCGCCTGCCAGTGGGCACGGCATCTGGGTGCCACCATCATCGGCACCGTCAGCACGTCCGAGAAGGCAGCGCTCGCCAAGGAGTACGGCTGCACCCACGTCATCAACTACAAGACCGAGGACTTCGTGAAGCGCACGAAGGAGCTCACCGACGGTCGGGGCGTGGATGTCGTCTACGACTCGATCGGCAAGGACACCTACCCCGGCTCGCTGGATTGCCTGAAGCCGCTCGGCCTATGGGTCACGTTCGGCAATGCGTCGGGCGCCATCACCAACTTCGACATCCTGCAGCTCTCGGCGAAAGGCTCGCTCTACGCGACGCGGCCGACGCTCGGCACCTACATCGCCAAGCGCAGCGATCTTCTGGCCAACGCCGGCGAGCTGTTCGACGTGGTGACGAAGGGCATCGTGAAGATCGGCGTCAATCACACCTACCCGTTGAAGGAAGCCGCCCAGGCCCACCGTGATCTGGAAGCACGCAAGACCACCGGCTCGATCGTGCTGCTGCCCTGACGGGAATCTCTGTCCGAGGTCCGAATGGCAACGGCGCTCTCGCGCGCGCGTTTCGATGCCGGTTTGCGTCTCAGGCGGCAGTCTGACGAAAGAGGTGGCTCATGGAGTTCGTGGTTGCCCTGGCGACGCTGGCCATAGTGCAGCTCCTCGCCGTGATCAGCCCGGGTCAGTCGTTCCTCTACATCGCGCGCACCGCCATGGTGGACGGCAGACCGCACGCGCTCCTGGCCGCGCTGGGCCTCGGCATCGGATCGTGCATCTGGGCGGTTGCCGCCATGCTGGGGATGGCGATCGTGCTGCAGCAGGCGGCCTGGGCCTATGCGCTGCTCAAGATCGCCGGCGGCCTCTATCTTCTCTACCTCGCAATCGTCGTGTGGCGGCACGCGGCGGACCCCGTCGAGATCGGGAACGGTGACATTCGCCGCACGCCGCTGATCTCGGCAGCCCGCCGCGGACTGCTCATCCAGATCGCCAACCCCAAGGTGGTCGTCTTCTTCGGCTCGATCTTCTTTGCCCTGTTGCCTGCCCAATGCCCTCTCTGGGTCATGGCCGCCGCGGTCGCCATCGTCTTCGTCAACGAGGTGGGCTGGTATGCAACCGTCGCCCTGCTGTTCTCGGCAAGCGGGCCGCGCGGCACCTACATGCGCTTCAAGGCCGGCATCGATCGCACGATGGCGGGCGTGCTCGGTCTGGTCGGCATCAAGCTCATCGCCGACGCGCGATAGACCAGACGCGCGCGATCGGAGATATCAATGCCGCTGCGCGTGGCCGCGGCTGATTGGAGGACGCAACCCATGGCCCAGCAGCCGATCGAGCTTCACTACTGGCCGACACCCAACGGGCACAAGATCACCATCATGTGCGAGGAGGCCGGCATCCCCTACGAGATCAAGCCCGTCAACATCGGCAGGGGCGACCAGTTCAAGCCGGAGTTCCTTGCCATCTCCCCCAACAACCGCATGCCGGCGATCGTCGATCCGGACGGGCCGGGCGGCAAGCCGATCACCATCTTCGAGTCCGGCGCCATCCTGCAGTACCTGGGGCGCAAGACGGGCAAGTTCTATCCCGCCGAGGAGCGGGCGTGCGTGGAGGTGGAGCAGTGGCTCTTCTGGCAGATGGCCAACCTCGGGCCCAACTGCGGGCAGGCCCATCACTTCCGCAACTACGCCCAGGAGAAGATCGCCTACGCCATCGACCGCTACACGAACGAGGTGAACCGGCTCTACGGCGTGATGGACAAGCGCCTCGCAGACCGGGATTTCCTGGCGGGCGCCTATTCGATTGCGGACATGGCGAGCTATCCCTGGGTGCGCCCCTACAAGAACCAGGGCCAGGACCTGGCCGAGTTCCCCAACCTCGAGAAATGGTACAAGCGCATGCACGACCGGCCGGCGGTCGCGAAAGCCGTCAAGGTCGGCGAGGACCTGCGCGCCAATTACAACCTCGCCACCGACAAGGAGGCGCAAAAGGTGCTATTCGGCCAGCGGGCGCGCCGTTGAACGAAGCAGGCCCCCGCCGGCTTCCGGCATGAGCTGCGCCGCCGCGCAGCAACCCCCTGTTGTAGCCGCGCGCCCACTTGCACTAGCATGCCGGGCGCCGGGCAATGCGGGGTTGCACGATGGTGAGCGCATACTCGACTCACGCCGACACTATTCGACAGTTCCTGCAAAGGAACACGTTTCTGGGGAAGCTGCCTTACTCGGCCCTCAACTCGCTCATGGAGCGGGGCCAGTTGCGCACGTACGCGCGCAGGGATGTCATCTACCGCCGCGGCGAGCCCGGCGACAGCCTGATGGTGGTGGTCACGGGCCGCGTCAAGCTCACGACGCAGAGTGCCAGCGGCAAGCAGATCGTGTTGCACTTCCTCGTGCCGGGAGACATCTACGGCGAGATCGCGGCCTTCGACGGCAAGGCGCGCGCCGCCACGGCCGTGGCGCTCGAAGAAGCCGACATCTTCCTCGTCTACACGCGCGACCTCATACCGACCCTCAAGGCCCATCCCGATGCCATGCTGGGGGTCATCTCCGCCCTGTGCGAGAAGGTGCGGGCCGGAGCGGCGCTGATCGAGGACAGCTCGCTGGAGATGCGCGGACGCGTGGCCCGGGGCCTCCTGCGCCTCGCCGGCCAGCATGGACGCCGGAGCGCCGACGGCATCGTCGTGCAGATCGCCCTTTCGCAGGAGGAGCTCGGCGACTACTGGGGCCTCTCGCGCGCCAACGTCAGCCGCGTGCTGGGCGAGCTCAGGGAAGGCAATGTGATCAGGCTGGCCGGCTCGCAGATCACCATCCTCGACGAGGACGGCCTGGCCGAGATCGGTGCCGCCAGCACGACAAAAGACTGACGGGCAGCCGCGGCCTTCGTTGGGGGCTGGAAGCACCTTGGGGTGCAACGCCTGGTGGCATCGCACCCCAAGTCCCACACCTGTTGCTGCAGTGAACGGTCTTGCATTGCAAGACCATGAACCGGTCTCGCCCGCTATGCAGCACGATGAAGCTAGGCGAAAAAAACGACGTACGCTGTGCTCTGCAGCACACGTCGCTGAAGAAAGAACCGGGTGTTGCCCGGCTGACGCTCTGCCGGCGAAGGGGACCGGCCAACGCAGCGGGCGAGACCGGTCCCCCGTCTGGCGGACCGGTGCGGGGTGGGCCCGCCAGCGGCCAAGGTTATAGCGGCGGCGCCGGCGCGCCGACAGCGAAAAAACGGGATGTATGCCGTTGACTGAACCAGTGGTCTGATGGGATCAACTCAGAATGACGTGCGCACAGGCATCCGCGCCCATGATCTCCCGTATGACATCGAAGAGTGTCTTACCGCTGGCATCTTCCGCGGCCGCAAGGTCTTTTCGCACATTCGCAACGTTGCTCGGATGGCAGGTGAGAAGCTTGTTCCTAAGCCATGCGGCCGTTGCCTCGTAACCGAGTGCGTCCGCACAGCGAGCAGAGCCGACGATCTCTAGTTGGTATTCATCATTCGGCCATTTCAGATAGTCGTTGAACGCATCCAGGTTTCCATCCCACTCGCCGCCCAACAATCTTATGAAGTCCTGATTCATCGCGTTAACAAAGTCGTCGAACGAGTTGACGGCCCGGCAGTCAACGACGAAGCGTTTCACCCAACGTACTCCCCAGCGT
>DATFCC010000378.1:0-5539 GCA_035253505.1 Hyphomicrobiaceae bacterium | reverse complement strand
ACTCCGGCGGCCCATCCCTGCCCGCACCTTGACGCCTCGGCCGGTCGCATGATCTGACACGGGCCTAATCGTCATGTTTGGCCCAATGCCAGGAGGATCGCATGCAGCGTAATGGGCATGGACACACGGGAGGCCGTGCGCGAGCGGCGCGCGCCTCGGCACGCGGCATTGCACTCGCGGCAGCCCTTGCGGGGAGCGCATTGGGGTTGGGAACGGCGGCTGCCGCCAAGGACGTCAAGGTCTGCCTCATCGCCGGCAAGACCGGCCCGCTCGAGGCCTACGCCAAGCAGACCGAGAACGGCTTCATGCTGGGGCTCGAATACCTTACCAAGGGCACCATGAAGGTGGGCGACGACAAGATCGAGGTGCTGGTCAAGGACGACCAGCTCAAGCCCGACCGCGGCAAGACGCTGCTCGAGGAGTGCTACAGCGACGACAAGGCCGACATAGCCGTCGGCACCACCGGCTCGCCCGTTGCGCTCGCCATGCTGCCGGTCGCCGAGGAGCGCAAGAAGGTGCTGATCGTCGAGCCGGCGGTCGCCGACTCCATCACCGGCGACAAGTGGAACCGCTACATCTTCCGCACCGGGCGCAGCTCCTACCAGGATGCGCTCGCGGGTGCCGCCGCCTTCCCCAAGAGCGGCGACGTGTCGGTCGGGATGCTCGGGCTCGATACGGCTTTTGGGCGCGATGGCGTCGCCGCCTTCAAGCAGGCGCTCGCGGAGCTGCGCCCCAACGTGAAGATCGTCGCCGAGGAATACGCGGCCGGCAACACGGCCGACTTCGCACCGTTCGCCGAGCGTCTCTTCAACGCGCTCAAGGACAAGCCGGGCAAGAAGGTGATCGGCTTCATCTGGGCCGGCGCACACCCGATGGCCAAGTTCGTGGACATGAAGCCCGAGCGCTTCGGCATCGAGCTGGCGCCGGGCGGCAACATTCTGCCCGTGATGAACGGCTGGAAGCAGTTCGCCGGCACCGAGGGCGGCATCTACTACTACTACGACTTCCCCAAGAACCCGATGAACGACTGGCTGAAGGCCGAGTACCAGAAGCGGTTCAACGCCCCGCCCGACTTCTTCGTGGCGGGCGGCTTTGCGGCGGCGTCCGCCGTCGTGGCGGGCCTGCAGAAGGCCGGTTCCACCGACACCGAGAAGCTGATCGCGGCCATGGAGGGCCTCACCTTCGACACGCCCAAAGGCCCCATGACCTTCCGCAAGGAGGATCACCAGGCGCTGCAGGACATGTATCACTGGCGCATCAAGAAAGACGCCAAGGACAACGATGTGCTCGAGCTGGTGGCGACCATTCCGGCCAAGGACATGCCGCTGCCCATCCGCGTGAGGCAGTAGCACGGCGAATATGTCGTCCCGGGGCTAGCCATGGGATCCATCGTGCCGCGCGCTACGGCGCTCGCGTATGACCGGATGCCGGGCGCGTGCCGGGCCGGACAACGCTGGGGACGGGTCGGGCGCATCCGCGATCGCCTCGGTTTTGCAAGGGATTCCAACAGGAGACGGTCGTGCTGAGCGGAAGCTGCCTCTGCGGAAGCGTCGCCTACGAAGTCGACGCGGAGCCGGGCGCCATCGTGCATTGCCATTGCGCGACGTGCCGTAAGGCACACGGCTCGGCCTTCTCGAGCGTGATGCCGGTGCCGCGCGAACGCTTCCGCTGGGTGCGGGGGGAGGGTCTCCTGTCGGCCTTCGAATCCTCGCCGGGCAAGTTCCGCCGCTTCTGTTCCAGGTGCGGCTCGCAGATCGTCGCCGATCGGGCGGGGCAACAGAGCGTGCTGTTGCGCCTCGGCTGCCTCGATACGCCCATCGTGGAGCGGCCGCGCGCCCACATCTGGCGCTCCGACGCCGCCATCTGGTTCGATCCGAAGGACGCGGTGGCGGAGATGCCGCGCGGCTTCGAGAGCAGGTAGCAGCAGACGAACGGATGGCCGAACCGATCCTGGAAACCCGCGACCTGACCATCCGCTTCGGCGGCCACGCCGCCGTGGACGGGGTGACCGCCGCTTTCCATGCCGGCACGCTGACCGCCATCGTCGGCCCCAACGGCGCCGGCAAGACGACCTACTTCAACCTCATTTCCGGCCAGCTCCCCGCCACCTCCGGGCATGTGCTGCTGGCCGGCAGCGACATCACCCGCCTCGGCGCCGCGCGGCGCGCGAAACTGGGCATCGGGCGTGCCTTCCAGCTCACCAACCTGTTCCCGAACCTCACCGTCCACGAGAACGTGCGCCTCGCGGTGCAGGCGCGCGCCGGCGGCGGCGGCGACATCTTCTCGCGCTGGTCGAGCCGGCGCGACTGGATCGAGGATGCCGACCGCTACATCGCCGCCGCCAATCTCGCCGACAAGCGCGAGGCACCGGCCGTGGCGCTTCCCCACGGGGACAAGCGCAAGCTCGAGGTCGCCATCATGATGGCGCTGGAGCCCGACGTCTTCATGTTCGACGAGCCGACGGCGGGCATGTCGGTGGACGATGTGCCGGTGATCCTCGATCTCATCAGGGCCCTCAAGAGCAAGGGCGACAAGACCATCCTGCTGGTCGAGCACAAGATGGACGTGGTGAGGAGCCTGGCCGATCGCATCGTCGTGCTGCACAACGGGCGGCTGGTCGCCGACGGCGAGCCCGCAGCGGTCATCGGCTCGGCCATCGTGCAGGAGGCCTATCTCGGCGTTGCAGCGCCCGGGGCTGCGGCCGCTGCAGCGAGACGCGCCGCGGGAGAGGCTCATGGCTGATACGCCACTCCTCGCGCTGGAAGGGGTCCATACCCACATCGGGCAGTACCACATTCTGCAAGGCGTCGACCTTGCCGTGCCGCGCGGCGCCATGACCGTCCTGCTCGGCCGCAACGGTGCCGGCAAGACCACCACGCTCAGAACCATCATGGGGTTATGGAAGCCCAGCCGTGGCCGCGTCACCTTCGACGGCCGCGAGATCGGCGGCTGGGCCACGCCCGACATATCGCGCGCCGGCATCGCCTACGTGCCGGAGACCATGGCCGTGTTCGCGGACCTCACGGTGCACGAGAACATGATCCTGGCCGCCCAGAACGGCCCGCCCGATGCCGCCCGCCTCGACTGGATCTTCGGCTTCTTCCCCGCGCTCAGGCGCTTCTGGACGCACCCGGCCGGGGTGCTGTCGGGTGGGCAGAAGCAGATGCTGTCCATCGCCCGCGCGGTCGTCGAGCCGCGCCGGCTCATCCTCATCGACGAGCCCACCAAAGGCATCGCGCCCGCCATCATCGACAACATGATCCGCGCCTTCAGCGAGCTGAAGCGCGAGGCAACCACGATCCTCCTGGTGGAGCAGAACTTCCGCTTCGCCGAGGCGCTCGGCGACCACGCGGTGGTGATGGACGAGGGCCGCATCGTGCACGCGAGCGCCATGGCCGATCTCGCCCGGGACACGGCGACGCAGACGCGTCTCCTCGGCTTGTCGCTGGAGGCCCCCGGCTGACCTCACACGCCCATCCCACAACATGTAGGGCGCAATAGCGAAGCGTATTGCGCCGCCTTCCCCGCCGATCGGCGCAATACGGCTGACGCCTATTGCGCGCTACGGCCCACGCCGGGATTTGCAGCGCACCTTTGCAGGAAACCATCTGGCGTCAAGGGGCGCGCGCCGGTCTACAATGCGCACCCGCCCGCCGAGCGGTTGCACAGGAGAGCACGCGCATGGCCGATCCACTGCTGTTCACGCCGATCGGGCTGCGCGAGATCACCGCCAAGAACCGCGTGGTCATAGCGCCGATGCACCAGTATTCCGCCATCAAGGGCTTCGCCACCGACTGGCACCTCATGAACGCGGGTCGGTTCGCCGCGGGCGGGGCCGGCATCGTGATGATGGAATCGACCAAGGTCGAGCGGCGCGGCTGCGGCACGGTGGGCGATCTCGGTCTGTGGAAGGACGAGTTCATCCCCGGCCTCAAGCGCTGCGTCGAGTTCATCCGCAGCCACGGCGCGGTGCCGGCCATCCAGCTCGGGCACTCGGGGCGCAAGGCGCGGCGTTTCCGGCCATGGGAGGGCGGCGCGCCCTTGAAGCCGACGGCCGAGGTCGACGACTGGGACGCCTGGGAGCTGGTGGCCCCGAGCGCCATCGCTTCGCCCGAGACCGATCCGCCGCCGCGGGCGCTGTCGCGTGAGGAGATCCCGCAGCTCGTGGAGAGATGGGCCGAGGCCGCCCGCCGCGCCGACGAGGCCGGCTTCGACCTGCTCGAGATTCACGGTGCCCACGGCTATCTGGTCCACGAGTTCCTCTCGCCCTACTCCAACCGCCGCAACGACGAGTACGGTGGCTCCGATTTGAACCGCATGCGCTTCTGCATCGAGGTTGTCGAGGCGGTGCGGGCGAAGTGGCCGTCGCGCAAGCCGCTGTTCCTGCGCCTGTCGGTGGAGGACAACGCCGGCTGGGGCCCCGAGCAGAGCGTGGCGCTCGCCCGCATCGTCAAGGACAAGGGCGTCGACGTGATCGACTGCAGCTCCGGCGGCATGACGGGCTCGCCCGTGATCAGCGCGGGTCCCGTGGGCTACGGCTACCAGGTGCCCTATGCGACGAAGCTCAGGCAGGAAGCGGGCATCAAGACCATGGCCGTTGGCCTCATCGTCCACGCCGACCAGGCCGAGGCGATCCTGCAGCGCGGCCAGGCCGACCTGATCGCGATCGCCCGCGAGGTGCTTTACAATCCCAACTGGCCGATGGATGCCGCCCAGAAGCTCGGTGTCGACAAGCAGTTCGCGTCCGTGCCGCCCCCGCAATCCTACTGGCTCTCCAAGCGCGCCAGCTCGGTCAAGGGCGTGATTCCCTCCACGTATCAACGCGGGCTGAGCGAGCCGAGCTGACGCGAGCCGGACCAAGCCGGCCCCGGCTTCCCGGCAGGACCAGCCCTCGCACCGAATGGGGTTTCAGGATGATGCCGAACGCTTGAGAGATGCGCGCGCCATCACGGAGGCATGCCGGTAAGCCTCGTCGCTATCGCTTGCTCCGCGCCGCGAAGCGTTCGGCCTGCCGCAGCAGCGCCTTCTCGCGCTCCACCACCGGCACGTCGATCATCTTGCCTTCGAACGTGACCGCGCCGACGCCACGGGCGATGGCGTCATCGTAGGCGGCAATCATGCGCCGCGCACGGTCGATGGCCTCCGGCGACACGCCATACTCCTCGTTGAGCACGTGCACCACGCTCGGGTGGATGCAGGTGGCGCACGCGAAGCCGAACTTGCGCGAGCGCCGCACCACCTGGCGGAAGGCTTCCTCATCCTTGAAGTCGGCCACCGTGCCCATGAACCCCAGCGGCAGGATGCCGGCCGCGCGCGCGGCGATGATCACCGTCTGCTTCGGTGCCTCCAAGGTCTCCCCGATCGGCTCCATGCCGACCGACAGCGCGAAGTCCTCCGCTCCCAGCGTGATGCCGACCAGCCTCGTCGTCGCCTTGGCGATCTCGCGGACGCGGAAGTAGGCGTCTGCCGTCTCCACCAGGGCAACGAGCCGCGTGTGCCCGACCGGCAGTCCGCGCGCCGCCTCGAAGGCGTCGAGCAG
>DATFCC010000377.1:0-7054 GCA_035253505.1 Hyphomicrobiaceae bacterium | reverse complement strand
GGCCGATTTCACCGAGGTCGAGCAGGAGGTCATCAAGGCCTTCAATGCGCGCTTCCCCTTCGTCAAGATCGAGATGGTGCGGGCGCCCGGCGGGCAGCTCATCACCCGTATCAAGACGGAAGCGGCGGCCGGCAAGCTGCTGGCCGACGTCGTCAACCATTCCGACCGCAGCCTGATGCAGGACATCCAGGACCTGTTCCAGGACTATGCGCCGCCCAACGCCTCGAGCTATCGCGAGGACGTGCTGGTCTCCCCCAAGCTGTGGCCGCGCTCCACGCTGGGCTGGTCGATCGCCTACAACACCGAGCTGGTGAAGAACCCGCCCAAGACCTGGATGGACCTCACCAAGCCCGAATACAACAACAAGCAGATCGGGCAGGTGGTCGGGCCATCCGGGGGCACCACCTGGACGCGCGTCATGTTCGAGCGGCAGGTGCTGGGCGAGGACTACTGGGCGAAGCAGGCGGCAACCCAGCCGGCGCTCTATCCGTCCGGCGCGCCGCTGTCCGACGCCATGGTGCGCGGCGAGGTGTCCATCGCCGTGCTGCTCTACAACATCGCCTACATCAAGAAGAGGGACGGGGCACCGGTCGAGATCGTCTTCCCCTCCGATGGCGTGCCGATGAACTTCTATGCGGCCGGGGTCACCAAGACCGCAGCCAACCCCAACGCGGGCAAGCTGTTCCTCAACTGGTGCATGTCGCAGGAGGGGCAGGCCTTCCAGATCAGGGAGCTCGGCTATCTGACCGCGCTGAAGGAGCCGCCCCTCAACCCGCCGGGCTTCGACCCCAAGGTCATCAAGACCTGGGCGCCGAAGTTCGAGGAGTACCAGAAGCTGCGCAGCGCATGGCTCGAGGAGTGGAACAAGACCTACAACTATCGCCAGTAGACACCCTCTTTTCCCTATTTCGTGGGGGAAGGTAGAGACGACCGAAAGAGGATGGCATCCGTGCTGAAACCGATCCTTGCCGCCGCCGCACTTGCGGCAATGCTGGCCGCCCCCGTGACGGCACACGCCCAATTCGGCCCGCCCGAGCTGGTCGAGGCGGCGAAGAAGGAGGGGGCGCTCGTGCTCTACACGGCCAACATCGCCGAGGTTGAGCAGGTCACCATCAACGCTTTCAACAAGCGCTTTCCCTTCATCAAGGTCGAGCTGCTGCGCGCTCCCGGCGGCCAGCTCATCACGCGCATCAAGACGGAGGCTGCCGCCGGCAAGCTGCGCGCCGATGTCATCGATCACTCCGACCGCGCGCTGATGGCGGAGATCTCGGATCTGTTCCAGGACTATGCCCCGCCCAATGCCGCCGACTACCTGCCCTCAGCGCAGGCGTCGCCGAAGTTGTGGCCGCGCATCACGCTGGTGTGGTCGATCGCCTACAACGCCGCGCTGGTCAAGAACCCGCCCAAGACGTGGATGGACCTCACGAAGCCCGAATACGGCCCCAAGCAGATCGGGCAGGTCATCGCGCCGTCGGGCGGCACCACGTGGACGAGGTCCATGTTCGAGCGGCAGGTGCTGGGCGAGGACTACTGGAAGAAGCAGGCGGCGACCCAGCCGGTGCTCTTCCCCTCGAACGCGCCGTTGTCGGATGCGCTGGTGCGCGGCGAGGTGACGATCGCGCCGCTCCTCTACAACACCATCTATCCCAAGAAGAAGGACGGCGCGCCGATCGAGATCTTCTTTCCGCCCGAGGGCGCGCCCGTGACGCCGTTCGCGGCCGGCGTCACGACCTCAGCCGCTCACCCGAACGCGGCCCGCCTCTACCTCAACTGGTGCCTCTCCGATGAGGGCCAGACGTTCATGATCAAGGAGCTCGGCAACCTGACCTCCCTCAAGAAGGCCCCGGTCTACCCGGAAGGCTTCGATCCGGCGGTAGTGAAGGTATGGATCCCCAACTTCGAGCAGTTCGTGAAACTGCAGAAGGAATGGGTCGAGGAATGGAACAAGACCTACAACTACCGGCAGTAGAGGACCTTATCCCTTCTTCTCGGCGGTGAGAGCGAGAGAGGACGGCAATGGAGAGCGAATGTCGGCGGAGCTGAAAGTCGAGCATCTGCGCAAGGTGTTTGCCACCGGCATTGCCGCCGTGGACGACGTCAGCTTCCGCATTGCGGCGGGAGAGATCGTCGTGCTGCTGGGCCCCTCCGGCTGCGGCAAGACGACCACGTTGCGCTGCGTGGCCGGGCTCGAGCATCCCACCTCCGGCACGATCGCCATCGGCGGCACGCTGGTTTCCGCCCCGGAGCAGGGCGTCCTGATGCCGCCGCGGCTGCGCAACATCGGCATGGTGTTCCAGTCGTATGCCGTGTGGCCGCACATGACGGTGCAGCAGAACGTCGGCTATCCCTTGCGCCACCGCCGCACGCCTAAAGCCGAGCGCAAGCGCAAGATCGACGAGACGCTGGCACTGGTGGGCCTCGAAGCCTATGCCGACCGCCCTGTGGTGCAGCTCTCCGGCGGCCAGATGCAGCGCGTGGCGCTGGCACGCAGCCTCGTCTACGAGCCGCAAATCCTGCTCCTCGACGAGCCCTTGTCCAACCTCGACGCCAAGCTGCGTCTGCGCCTGCGCGACGACCTGCGCCGCATCATCAAGCGCACGGGTGTGACCGCGCTGTACGTCACTCATGACCAGGGTGAGGCCGTCGTGCTCGGCGATCGCATCGGCGTCATGCGCGATGGCAAGCTCCTGCAGATCGCTGGGGCCGATACGCTCTACAACCGTCCGGCCGACTTGTTCGTCGCCAATTTCACCGGCGCTTCCAATTTGCTCGAAGGGCGGGTGCTGGAGCGCAGCGAGGACTTCGCCACCATCGAGGCAGGTGCCGGCCAGCGCCTCAAGGCTACCGTGCCGTCGGGCGTGAAAGCGGGTGAGGCGGTGAAGATCGCCGTCCGTCCGGAGAATGTGCGGCTCGGCGCCAGCAACGGCAGCGGCGAGGCGAATGCGTTCAGCGCGCGCGTCGCCGACGCGCGCTACCAGGGCACGCAGACGGTTTACGAGCTCGAGGTGCTTGGCGGCCGCATCGATGCTTTGGAGCTCGGCACCCAGGTGCGCTATCCGGTGGGGAGCGACGTGCAGGTCGTCCTCCCGCCCGCGCTGTGCTGGGCCTACCCGGCTCGCGAGACGATCGACGCCGAGTAGCACAGGCAAACGCGGCTTGCCGTTGCAACCGGTGCGGCCTATCTGGCTCGTGCCGATTTGTGGCATCATGACCGGACGGAGCATCACCCGCTGCCCCCGCCGGGCATCCATCAATCTGGGCAGGCTCAGATGCCAGTAGCGAAGCGCCGCGGCAAGCGATCTGCCGAAGGCAACACGGCCGATGCCAGCGTGCCGCGCGCAAACCTCACCATTCGCGTCAATTTCGGCACCTTCGGCGCGCTCGGCCCCGGCAAGATCGCGCTGCTCGAGAGCATCTCCAAGCACGGCTCCATCACCTCCGCCGGCAAGGAGATGGGCATGTCCTACCGGCGCGCCTGGCTGCTGGTGGACGAGATCAACCGCATCTTCCGCGACCCATTGGTGGAGACGCAGATGGGCGGCACTGGCGGCGGCGGGGCGCGCCTCACTAGGCTCGGACGCGACGTGGTCGGCCGCTACCGTGCCATCGAGGGCGCCGCTGCGGTCGCGTCGGCCGCCGATCTGAGGGCGCTCAAGGCGTCGCTGCCCGCCAGGCCGCCCGGCCGCGACAGCGAGTAGCACGGCCTAGACTGGAGCCTGTCCGATTGGATGGAATCGACGGTTCCAAAGAACGGTTGTCTCGGGGCGTGTCCTGGCTTGTCCCCGACATCCAGCTCTCGGCACGCTGCGGCGTTTGCGGTACTTCCGGATCCCGGCAACAAGTGCCGGGATGACCATCGTATTCAGATCGATGGCTCCATCCATTTCGGAAGCGCGCTGGTTAGCTTTCGCTGGCTTCCGCATCTGCGCTCGGGAGCATACGCACAGTCCCTCCGAGCTCACGGCGATCGAGGGCCACGCTTTTCACCAGCGCATGCGCGGTATGGCCGCGGGCGAGGCCCAGCTTGTCGAACGAGAAGCGCGTGAGTCGTGCAATCAGCACCTCGCCGCTGCAGTCGAGCTTGATATCAACGACGGGACCGCCGTCCGCAGCTATGTCGGAGACGACGCCGGTGAAGACGTTCAGCGCGCTCACGTTCGAGGGCGGAGATGTGGCAAGCATCACATCACGCGCGCGCACGCGCAGCCGCAGGCGCGTACCGACGGGCGCACGCAGCGCCGGCAGCCGCCACAGGCCGCCGCGCGAACGCAGCTCGGTGAGGTCGAATGCCGGCTCGTGCCGCTCGACGACCGCCTCGATGACCGCACCCGCCTCGCCCCGGTCGGTGAGCGGAATCAGATCGAGACGATGCATGATGTCGGCCAGGGGCCCGGCCGCCGCGACGCGCCCGTCGGCGAGCAGCACGACCGAGGTGGCAAGGCGCGCCACCTCGGCGATGGAGTGGCTGACGTAGACGATCGGTACGCGGGCATGGTCGCGCAGGCGCTCGATGTAGGGCAGGATCTCGGCCTTGCGCGCTTCGTCGAGGGAGGCGAGCGGCTCGTCCATGAGCAGTACGCGCGGATCCGCCAGCAGGGCGCGACCAATGGCGACGCGCTGCTTCTCCCCGCCGGAGAGGCGGCCGGGCCGCCGGTCGAGCAGGGCCGCGATTCCGAGAAGCTCCACCACCGAGCCGAAGTCTTCGCGCCGGCCATCCCTGGGTGCGAACCAGCGCCCGTAGAGCAGGTTCTGCCTGACGCTCAGGTGCGGGAACAGCCGTCCCTCCTGGAACACGTAGCCGACGCGGCGGCGGTGGCGGGGAACGAAGATGCCCGTGGCGGTGTCGACGAGCACGGTGCCGTCGATGGCCAGGTGCGCGTGGCTCGGGCGGATCAGTCCGGCGATGACGTTGACGATCGTCGACTTGCCCGAGCCGGAGCGACCCAGCAGAGCGGTGAGGCCGCCGCCGGTCTCGAACTGCGCATCGAGGCGGAAGTCGCCGAGGGTGTGCCGGATGTCGATTGCGAGCGTCATGGCTATTCGATATCGAGCCGCCGGTTGGCATAGCGCGCCATCACCTCGGAGGCGAGCAGCGCCAGCATGGCGATCGCCACGGACACCAGCGTCAGGCGGAATGCGCCGGCATCGCCGCCGGGCACCTGGGTGAAGGTATAGATGGCCGACGGCAACGTCTGCGTCTCGCCGGGAATATTGGAGACGAAGGTGATGGTGGCGCCGAACTCACCCATGGCCTTGGCAAAGCAGAGGATCATGCCGGCCAGGATGCCGGGCGCGATCAGAGGGAGCGTGACGGTGGCGAAGACCCAGGTGCGGCTGGCACCCAGCGTCCCGGCCGCCTCCTCCAGGCGGGAGTCGACGGCCTCGAGCGACAGCCGGATGGCGCGCACCAGCAGCGGGAAGCCCATGATTCCGCAGGCGAGCGCCGCACCCGTCCAGCGGAAGGAGAAGACGATGCCCAGATGATCGGCGAGGAACGCACCGATGGGTCCGCGGCGCCCGAACAGGATGAGCAGGATGTAACCTGTCACCACCGGCGGCAGGATGAGGGGCAGCAGCACCAGGCCGTTGAGAACCGAGACGCCCCAGAACCGGCCCCGCGCCAGCAGGTAGGCGACGCCGACGCCGAAGGGCAGGGCCACCAGCGTGGCGACGGTGGCCACCCGCAGGCTGAGCCGGACGGCCGTCCACTCCTCGGGGCTGAGGGTCATCCAGTCCATCGGCGGAATACCTCATCCCGCTGTCGTGAAGTCTCATCATATACAGCGGGGATGGCGCTATGCGAGCGGCTACGAGCGGCCCTGGTCGAGCACGGTAAAGCCCTGAGCCTCGAACAGCCGCTTGGCACCGGCCGACTGGATAAAGGCCAGGAACGCGGCGGCGTCGGGGCTCGTGCCGCCGGCGGTGAGGGCGGCCGGGTACACGATGGGCGGGTGCGTATCCTCGGGGAAGGTGCCGATGATGGCGACGCTGGGATCGGAGACGGCGTCGGTTTGATAGACGATGCCGGCCGGTGCCTCGCCGCGGGAGACCAGCAGGAGGGCGGCACGTACGTTCTCCGCCTGCGCGATCTTGCCGGAAACGGATGCCCATGCCCCGAGCTTCTCGAGCGCGGCCTTGCCGTATTTGCCTGCGGGAACTGCATCCACGTTGGCCATCGCCAGGCGGCCGTCGCCGAGCACCTTGGTAAGGTCAAAACCCTGTTTGATGTCGATTTTCTGAGTTTTATCCTTGGGGGCGACGAGCACGATGCGGTTGCCGAGGAGATTGGAGCGCGTGTCGGGCTTGATGAGCTTCTTCCTGGCGACATAGTCCATCCAGTCGAGGTCGGCCGAGATGAAGAGCTGTGCGGGTGCGCCCTGCTCGATCTGCTTGGCCAGCGCGGAGCTTGCTGCATAAGAGATCGTGGCTTTCTTGCCCGTCTCCTTCTGCCATTCGGCATTGATTGCATCGAGCGCGTTCTTCAGGCTCGCCGCCGCAAAGACCACGACGGCGGCGCCCTGCGCGCGGGCGGGAGCGTGCGGCGGGCTGCAGGCGATCAGAAGGGCGGCGACCGCACCCGTTAACCGGCCCAAGAGTTTGCGTCGGTCCATGTGCGTGCTCCTCGAAGCTCCCGTTCAAAGGGCCCCGCCAAAACGCGGAGAGGGATGCCGAGAGCGCACTATACGTGAAAATACAGCGCTGGCGCGAGGGTCGGTTTCGGCCAGTGAACGGCAGATATGTTCGCAGTTGCAGGTTACGCTGACGGCAGGGTTCGCACGGAGGGGCTGCGCCCCCCACGTAGCCACCAAGCCCAAATCGTAGGCTGTTTGCGCCCACCACTGCCAGGGCCTGCTGCACACCGCCGCCGCAGGGCAGTCAGTGGACACGGTCGGTGCCGCTCGTCATAACCTTATCCCAGATCGCTGACTTGGGAGAAGATCATGCGCGCTCTGAGAACTGCCGCGCTGGCGGCGCTGATTGTGGCGGCCTGCGCAATCCTGGCCGGCCCTGCCCCGGCTCAGGGGACTGCCGTTGCCATCGGCATCTCCGGTTG
>DATFCC010000376.1:0-3440 GCA_035253505.1 Hyphomicrobiaceae bacterium | reverse complement strand
AAGTTCGGCGCCCAGGTCTTGATCTTCTCGGGATCGTAGCCCGGCGGATTGAACGGCGGCTTTTTGAGCGCCGTGAGATAGCCGAGCTCCTTGATGTGGAAGGCCTGGCCTTCATCCGACATGCACCAGTTCAGGAACAGTTTTCCCGCGTTCGGATGCGCGGCCGATTTTGTGACGCCGGCGGCATAAAAGTTCAGCGGCACGCCGTCCGAGGGGAAGATGATGTCCACCGGCGCGCCGTCGCGCTTCTTGATGTAGGCGATGTTGTAGAGCAGCACCGCGATCGAGACCTCGCCGCGTACCAGCGCGTCCGAGGTCGGTGCGCCGGACGGATAGAGCACCGGCTGCGTCGCCGCCTGCTTCTTCCAGTAGTCGTCGCCAAACGTCTGCCGCTCGAACATGATGCGGGTCCAGGTCGTGCCGCCGGACGGCGCAATCACCTGGCCGATCTTCTTCGGGCCGTATTGCGGTTTGCAAAGGTCCATCCAGGTTTTCGGCGGGTTCTTCTCGAGCTCTGTGTTGTAGGCGATCGACCAGCCGAGCGCCGTCTTCGGCCAGAGCTGCGGCGCGACCAGCACGTCGTCGCGGTAGGCGTCGGCGTTCGGCGGCCTGTAGTCCTGGAACAGGTCGGCGACCCCCTTCATCAGCCCGCGGTCGGAATGGCAGACCACGTCGGCGAGCAGCTTGTTCGCGGCGGCCTCGGTCTTGATGCGAGTGATGAGCTGACCGCCCGGCGCGCGCACCATCTCCACCTTCACGAACGGAAAACGCTTGTTGAAGGCCTTGATGATCTCCTGCTCGACCTCGGTGAAATCGGCCGTGTAGTAGACGAGCTTGCCTTCCTTCTTGGCTGCCTCGATCAGCTCGGCCGAGCCGTACTCCTGGGCCGATGCTGCCGGCGACCCCAATGCCGCGGCGGCAATGCCCGCCGACGAGGCGGCAACGAACTGGCGGCGGGTTAAGCGGTTGCTGGACATGTGAGTGTCACTCCTCCGGGGATTTGCGTGCTCGGGGTATTCTCAGCCGGCACGGCCGATGTCGGCGCTGCGCGTCCCGCCGCGCGACAGCAGGTGGGCGACGCCGATCAGGATGCCGAGCAGGATCGTCTGCACCAGGCTGAATGCGGCTGTGATGCCGACGTTGCCGCCCTCGTAGTAGTCGAGCAGGAGCACGGCCATCACCATGGTGTTGCTCGTGTAGAGGAACAGCGACGAGCCGAGCTCGCGGATGGCCAGGATGAACAGCAGCGTCATGGCAGCGATCACGCCGGGGCGCGCCAGCGGCAGCACGATCGACCGGATCGTCCCGAGCAGGCCCTTGCCGCAGACCCAGGCCGCCTCCTCCAGCTCGCGATGGATCTGCATCAGCGACGTCGAGAGCGCCTTGACGGTATCGGGCATGAAGCGGGCGATGAAGGCCAGCGCCAGGATCCAGATGGTGCCGTAGAGGCCACCCGGCAGCCCGATCCAGGCCCACAGATAGGCCACGCCCACGACCAGGCCGGGAATGGCCACAGGAAGGGTCGAGATCACGTCGATGCCCTTGCGGGCCGGCAGCGTGGTTCGATTGATGGTGTAGCCGATGGCGAAGGCGAGCACGCCGCCGGCCAGCGCCGTGACGAGGCCCACCTCCATGGTGTTGATGATGGAGCGGATCGCCAATGGATTGCTGAACAGGCGCTCGAAGTGCACTAGGCTGTACTGCTTCTCGTCGAACAGGCTGGCGAAGCTGCGGATGAACAGGAACTTGCGGAACGCGGCCACGATCAGGGCCAGCGTCGGCAGCACCACCACGACGAACAGGTAGACGACCGCCAGGCCCAGCGTGAAGAAGCGCCAGGGCCCCAGGTTGAGCAGCGCCGGCCGGAAGGACTTGCCCGCAACTGTCGTATAGCTGCGCCGCGAGATGACCTTCGCCTGGAGCCACACCAGGAAGCCCGTCACCACCATCAGCACGATGGCAACGGAGGCCGCGGTGCTGTAGAGCGGCGGCGACCAGTTGGTGAGCTTGAAGATGTAGGTGGTGAGCACGGGGATGTCGCCCGGCGTACCCAGCACCGCCGGAATGCCGTAGATGCCGAGCATGACGATGAACGACAGCAGCATGCCCGAGACGATGGCCGGCGCGATCAGCGGAAAGGTGACGGTGAGGAGCGTGCGCAGCGTCGAGGCGCCGGTCACCTCCGCAGCCTCCTCGAGCGCCGGGTCCATGTTGCGCAGCGCCGAGGCCGTGAACATGTAGACGTAAGGGGCGTAGTAGATGCCGAAGATGGCGATGAGGCCGCCCATCGAATAGGCATTGAAGCGCCAGTCGACGCCCATGGCCGCAAGCAGCGTATTGAGCAGCCCGGTGCGCGGCGAGGCCAGGATCGACCATGCTACGGCGGCGACCAGGGGCGGCACGAACAGCGGCAGCATGCTGGCGGCGGCGATGAAGCCCTTGCACGGCGTGTTGGTGCGCACCACCACCCACGAGAAGGTCAGGCCGATCACCACTGCCAGCGCCGTGCCGCCGGCGCAGGCGATGAGCGAATTGGCCAGCGCCGCATGCACGTTGGGATTACCGAGAACGGTAATGAAGTTGGCGAACGAAAGGTCGAAGACGCCGAAGCCGTCCACGACCGGATTGGTGTTGGTGAGTGCCCCCAACAGCAGCATGGCCACCGGGTAGACGACCAGAAACGTGAGGATGAGCAGCAGTGCCCCCGACCAGGCCCAGGCCGTCCACGATCTGACTGTACGGGCGTGCGCTGATGCGGCCGGGACTCGGGTCAGACCGGTCGAGATAGCAGCGTCGGCGGGCAAGCAGTTCCTCCAGGGGCCACCGGGTGCCGGCGGCAGGTCTCTTGGCTGGGCTTATGCCTAGCATGGAACAGGCCGGTCGGGGCAAGTTCCCCGGCCGGCCAGCTTAAGGTCAAAGCTAACCGCGCGGCTCCGCGAAGGAGGGAAAGCCACCCCGGCGCGCGTGTTGCGCGCTCGCGGGGTGAGCCCCTAGGGCGTAGGGCGCAATAGGCGTCAGCCGTATTGCGCCGATTGGCGGCGTGCGGGCGATGCGGCGCAATACGCTTCGCTATTGCGCCCTACCGCGATCGAGCGCGGGACGAAGGGGTCAGACCCCTCGCGCACACGTTTGCATTCCTGCCGCTTACGTCCAGGCGAGGGGTCTGACCCCTTGCGTCCCCGCCGCCGAAAGGCTGCCGCGGCTACTCGGCCGCCTGTGCCTTGTCCTGCGGACCCTCGACGACCCGCGTTGCGAAATTGGCCGGCGAAACGATCTCCAGCACCTCGAAATCCTCCGAGCAGGCAATCTCGCGGTGTTTGATGCCGGGCGTCTGCAGGATGGTATCGCCCTTGCGGATGGTGCGCTGGCCCTGGCCTTCATACTCGAAAGTCGCCCAGCCGTTCATCACGTAGACGAACTGAAAGGTGCAATCATGGACG
>DATFCC010000375.1:0-14365 GCA_035253505.1 Hyphomicrobiaceae bacterium | reverse complement strand
GAGCCCCCCTTCGATGAAGTCATAAGCAATCTTGGGCAGCCGGCGCTTGGCCATGCGGCGCAGGTCGTCGTGGTTGACGGCGGCATCGGTGGGGGCGGGCAAGGCGGGACGTCTCCAAGAGATGCTTGATGGATGAATTCTGAAGCCGAAACGGGACCGTGGCGCAAGTGCGCAAGCTGTCCCGGCAGGTCTGCGTCCGGGTCCAGGCAGAGGTGACGGTGTTGCAGTCCGGACGCGCTGTTCCGATCACGTCGTTTGCCTGCGAAAGTAGGTCTTTCCAACCGGTGCGAACGGGAACAGCATGACAATTACTGCGTTTCGTCGTCAGCAAGCTCCGAGCAAGTGAGCGTTACGGATGATCACGAGGCAGCACAATGCAGCTTACCGACACCATGGAGGACGGTTTCTGGTCTGACGTCTACCGCGGCCGGCCGATTGCGATTCTCAACCATTGCGGCCGCTGGCTGGTTTATCTGGACCACGTCCTTCAGCCGCGCATGCAATTCGATTCGGCGCAGGACGCCGTGACCTGGTTGCACCGAAAAGTCGACCGTCCCAAGCACGGCGGGCGCCTGCACTGAGTGCGGGACCCCTCGGCTAGCGTCCGGTGAAATTGCCAGTCCGTCGCTCGACGAACGAGCGCACGCCCTCGGCGGCATCGTCTGTCGCCATCAGCTTTGACTGCTGGGCGTTGAATTCGCGAATGGCCTGATGCGGGCCGGCCTCCGTTGCGAGGCGAGAGGAGGCGAGTGAGGCCTGCACGGCGAGGGGAGCCTGCTGGGCGATCCTCGCGCCGATCTCCATGGCCCGCCCCTTCTGCCGCCCCACGCCCACCACCTCCTGGACGAACCCCAGCCGGAACGCCTCGGCCGCACCGAATTCGTCCCCGGTGAGCAGGTAGCGCTGGGCGTTGCCCCAGCCCGCCCGCTCGACCATGCGGATGGTGGCGCCTCCGGCCGGCATGATGCCGCGCTTCACCTCGATCTGGGCGAAGCGGCAGTCCTCGGCGGCGACCACGATGTCGGCAGCCAGCATGAGCTCGATCCCGAGCGTGAAACAGATGCCCTGCACCGCGCACACGACCGGCTTGGTGCGGATCGGCGGCCGCAGGGAGAGCGGATCGATCAGGCCGACGGGAAACACCGTGCCGCGCTCGCGCATCACGGGTGCCACCTTGTCGAGCTCCAGGCCCGCCGTGAAGTGCGCGCCGACGGCGTAGAGGACCCCGACCCAGGCCTGCTCGTCGTGCTCCAGCAGGGTGAACGCCTGGGCGAGCTCGGTAAGCATCCGGGGAGAAAAGCCGTTGAGCTTTCCCGGCCGATCGATGCCGATGGCCATGACGTGGCCCTGGCGTTCCGTCGTGATGCGCCCGTCGGGCGGCGCGGCGTCGGTCTCGGGCATGGGTCCTCCTCAGGCTTTCGGGATTTCTAGCCGCTGCCGCCTTGTGCGGCGAGCGGAATGCTGGTGCTCTGGGGAGCCATGCGACCCACCCAGTTCATTCGCGCCAACACCAGGCTCCTTGCCGTTCCCCTCGTTCCCGAGATTCGGTTGCACCTGGCCGAGGAATCGCTGCCGATCTGGCAGAAGAGCGAAGAAGAACTGGGCGCCATGAACGTGCCTCCACCCTACTGGGCGTTCGCCTGGGCGGGTGGGCAGGCGCTGGCCCGCTATCTCCTCGACAATCCCGGCATCGTCGCGGGGCGGAGTATCCTGGACCTTGGGTCGGGCTCGGGCCTTGCCGGCATCGCCGCAGCCAAGGCAGGCGCGTCCCGCGTCGTGGCCGCCGACATCGACGTGTTCGCACTGGAAGCCATCGGCCTCAACGCGTCTGCCAACGCCGTGAGCCTCGAGATCCGGGGCGAGGACATGCTCGATGGCGTTCCGGCCCCCTTCGACGTCGTTCTGGTGAGCGATCTGTTCTACGAGCGCGCACTGGCGGCGCGCGTCTTGGCCTTCTCCGACGCCGCCATGGCACAGGGTGCCCGCGTGCTGGCCGGTGACCCGCGGCGCAGCTATTTCCCCGCGGGCAGGTTCCGGGCGGAGGCTGAATATTCGGTGCCGGTCACGCGCGAGCTGGAGGACGCGGAGATCAAGCGCACCAGCGTTTGGTGCCTGGAGGCGGCGCGGGCAACCAGCGCGACGTGATCGCCGGGCGCCTACTTGCCGGGCGGCGCCAGCTCGCGGCGGATGCGGGTGGCGGATATGCGCTCCGTCTCCTCGTCGAGCACGAGGCGCTCGACGGTGTAGCCCACGTCCCGCCCGTAGAACACGTTGGTGATGTTGGGGAGCTGCACGACGCAGATGCGGCCCCGGCTCTGCCAGAGGGCCGACTCGATGCGCGCCTTCACGGCGTGGAACGGCAGCGGATTCTTGTCGTCGATGCCTCCGGTGTCGCGCACGGCGATGCAGGCCTGGCCGACGCGCCTCAGCCCCTCCTCGATCAGCCGCTTGTGGCCGTCATGGAAAGGTTGGTAGCGGCCGATGAAGAGCGCGGTCGGTGCCTTCGGATCGAACGTGGGGAGGAGCTTCTCGCAGACCTTCTCGGCCCAGTAGGAGGGCGACCCGTCGGCACCGACGCGGATGTCGCAATGGGCAGGCGGCTCGAACAGGGCGTCGGTGTCGGGATAGCGGCTCTGCTTGATGCGGTCGACCCACACGATGAAAGCAGCGCCGAAGGCGGATCGCGCCCCGGCCGTGGGGCAGATGAAGTCGGCGATCGCGTAGGTGCCGGACTCGACCACCCGGTCGCACAGCCAGCCCATGCGCCGCGCCTGCTCGATCCGGTCGGCGGGTGCAAAGCCCAGGTCCTTGTTGATGTTGGCGCGCACGGCGTCGGCATTGAAATGCACGCCGTTGAGGCGCGGCGCAAGCAGACTGGCCAGCGTCGTCTTGCCGGCGCCGGGAAGGCCCATGATCAGGATCTTCTTGGCATCGACCACCATCGCCTTCTCCCTCCGTTGCCGCTGCGCCCCCGCGCACCCCGCCTTACCGTCATCGTGCGGCTGAGCCGCGGCGCGCGACACTAGGGGAGGGCTGCCCGGACCGCAAATCCCGCCGGCGTGGACCGCCTAGCGTGTGCCGTACGCGCGGTCGCCGGCATCGCCGAGACCGGGCAGGATGAAGGCGTGCTCATCCAATCCATCATCGATGGCGGCGGTCCAGATGCCCACGTCCGGATGAATGCCACGCAGGCGCTCGAAGCCCTGCGGCGCACCCAGCAGGCAGACGAAGCGGATCTCGCCGGCGCCGCGCTCCTTGAGGCGGTCGATGGCGGCAACGGCCGTATTGGCCGTGGCGAGCACCGGCGCCACGACGATGACCAGCCGCTCGCCGATGTCGGCAGGCGCCTTGAAGAAGTATTCGACCGCGGCGAAGGTCTCGGGCTCGCGGTAGAGCCCGATGTGGGCAACGCGCGCGGTCGGCACCAGATCGAGCATGCCCTCGACGAACGTGGTGCCGGCGCGCAGCACCGGAGCGAACACCAGCTTCTTGCCGGCGATGCGGCGCGCCGTGGTTCTCACCATGGGCGTTTCGATCTCCACCTCGGTGAGCGGCAGGTCGCGCGTCACCTCGTAGCAGAGCAGCATGCCGATTTCCTTCAGCAGCTCACGAAACGATTTGGTCGAGCGATGCTTGTCGCGGATGAGCGTCAGCTTGTGCTGGACCAGCGGATGCTCGACGAGATTGACGCCTTCCATGACCTGCCTCGAGACTTGCGCTCAAAAAACCGTACCGTCGCTGAGCACCTTGATGGGGGGTGAGCCGTCCGGCCGACGGGCCGCGGCAATCGCGCGGCCGGCAGCCCAGGTCCCTCCCTGCAGCACCTTGGCGAGCGGGAACGACGACGCATCCTTGCCGAGACGCGCGCGCACGCTGTCGGCGAGGTGGTCGAGCAGCGCCACCGTCAGGGCGCGCCACTCCACCACCAGCAACGAGCCGGCCTCGTGCGCGCGGTCTGCCGCGCTGGAATCGCGCAAGTGCAGCACGCCGGTGTCGATGAGGAGGCCGCCATTGCGGTACTCGGCGAGGCCCGTCAACCCATCGATGCCGGTCACCTCGATGCCGGCGGCCTGCAGGGGCTCGATCAGGGAATAGGCGAGCCATTGGGACAGCTTGTGCAGCGGCACGAGGCCGTCCGTGGCGTCGCCGGTGACGAGCGCGGGATGGTGCCAGCAATCGCCGAGCGGCACGCCGCCCAGGCTCAGCCGCGACGGCCAGATGGCGCCGAGCCGCTGCAACAGCGCCTGGAGAATGACGGGCGCCGCCAGGCGACCACCCGCCGCCAGGCCCGCCAGGTGGTCGAACAGCCCGCCCGGCCGCGGCGCATCGGCCTTGCCGAACACGTCGGGGCGCCCTGCGACCGCGGCTCCCAACTGCCGCAGGAGATCGGCGCGCCCATCGAGCCCGGCGAGCGGATTGGCGGGTGAGACCTGGAAGTGGCGGGCGAGCTCCTCGCTGGTGAGCGTCTGCAGCCTCTCCGCGTCGGCCCGCAAGGGCTCCCCAGGGCGCGCGGAGAAGGCCCCACCCGCGAACATGCGGAGGCTGGCGAGCGCTAGGCCTTCCGAGCGGGAAAGGTCGAGCCCCGTCTCGACATCGCGATAGACCCAGTGCGGGCCGGCGCCGGCGTCGAGGAGAACGCTGACGATGGCCAGATCGAAAGCGGCACGTGCCCGCGCGGCGCGATCGGGCCAATGCTTGTCGCCATCGATCTCCGCCCAGCGATCGCGCCCTGCAATCACGAAATGCCTCCAGCGCGCATGAAAGGGCACGTCGAGTGCCGGATAGGCCTCGCGGGTCGTCGCCGCCACCAGATCGGCCGCCGCGTCGAGCCTGCCGAGGTCGACGCGAAAGTGCGCCAGCCCATCATCGAGGCCGATGGCCAGCATCCGCCGCGCGCGTTCGCGCACGGCGCCGGCGCTCAAAAGAGACAAGGCTGCCGCAGTCTGCTGCTCCACGCGGACACGTCCAGGATCGGAGAATCAATACTTGTCGAGCGCGCGGCCGACGGGGCCCGTCGGGCCCTGCGGCTGAGCGGGAGCCGCGCTGTAGTAGCCGGCGGCCTTCTTGGCGGCGATCTCCACCTGCGCATCAGCCGGCACCAGCTCGTCCGGGATCGGGACCCGCTCGAGGATCGCCACGCCCTGGCTGACGAGCGCATCGTATTTCATGTCGCTCATCGACACGAAGCGATCGATGCGGGCGATGCCCAGCCAGTGTAGCACGTCCGGCATGAGCTGCTGGAAGCGCGCGTCCTGCACGCCGGCGACGCACTCGGTCCGCTCGAAATAGGCGGTGGCCGCATCGCCGCCTTCCTGGCGCTTGCGGGCGTTGTAGACGAGGAACTTGGTGACCTCACCCAGCGCCCGGCCTTCCTTGCGGTTGTAGACGATGATGCCGAGGCCGCCCGCCTGGGCGGCGCGCGCGCATTCCTCGATGCCGTGCACCAGATAGGGCCGGCAGGTGCAGATGTCGGAGCCGAATACGTCCGACCCGTTGCACTCGTCGTGCACCCGGCAGGTGATGGGTGTCGCCGGATCGGCGAGCTTGGCCACGTCGCCGAACAGGTAGACGGTGGTGCCGCCGATGGGCGGCAGAAACACGCGCAGGTCAGGCCTTGTCACCAGTTCCGGGAACATGCCGGCCGTCTGCTCGAACAGCGTGCGGCGCAAGCTCGTCTCCGTCACCTTGAAACGCTCGGCGATGCCGGGGAGATGCCACACCGGATCGATGGCGATCTTGACCACCGACAGGCCGCCGCTCGCCTGCACCACGGCGCCGTCCGGCGCGAGCCTGCCGGCCGCCATTGCCTGCGCGATCTCCGGCAGGTCGAGGCGTGCGCGGGTCACGGCGATGCTGGGGCGGATGTCGGTGCCCTCGCGGATGGCTGAGGCGAATGCCTCCGTCACGAGGTGTCCCCAGGGATCGAGCGATACGATCCCGGCGGGGCTGCGCCACTGCTCGAAGGGGCCGATGGCCGCGGCCGGGCTGGTGTTGGTGAGGTCGGGCCGCCGCAGGGGGCTGAGCGCACCCGAGGACACGGCAAGGGCGCGGTAGAGCGCGTAGGAGCCGCCATGCGTGCCGATCACGTTGCGGTCGAGGGGCCGCGATACAGTGCCGATGATGGGCCCACGGTCAGCGGCGGAGGCGGCACCCCAGGTGATGGGGAAGCGCGGTTTCGCGCCCGGGTCAGGATGGGAGGTCAGCCGGATGTGATCGGTTCGGTTGGGACGGTCCATTGCAGCCCCAAAAAAGGAGATGGCCCGCCGCCAGGGCAGGCCCATGCGTTCAGTCTTCCACACGATCTTGCGGCCTTGGGCAACGCGCAGGGCCGACGCCTACGACAAATATAGTCCTGGGCCAGCCTGGGAACAATGGCTAGCGGGCAGGTTGCGGCCACGCGGCTAGGCGGGCTGGAGCAGGTTCAGCAGAACGGCGATGCCGCAAACGGCCACGAATCCCGCCAGCAGCCAGAGCAGGATGGATCGCGCCAACGGCATCGCCAGCACCAGACTGAGCAAGGCATCGAACACGAGGGTCATGGTACGCAACCGTGTCTGGGTCAGGCGAGGACGGCCAGCAGCATTGCCGCCCCTGCCAGTGTGATCGAAGTGAGGGCGAGGTAGATGGTCGCCAGCATCCTGAGCGGCCGGAGCAGTCCATTGGTGGTCATGGCGGCGCCTCCACGATCGGGACGTTCGATCCTCGCAGGAGGTTGGGGGCAAGCGCTGTTCCCAGCGATACAGTCCCGTGCGGGCGGATAGGCGCGCTCGACGTAATGACGGGCGGCACTTACCGCGATAGGCTGCCGCAACACCGGATCATCCAGGGAGACAGGGTCATGGCATCTCAGGGCAAGGTTGCGCTCGTCACGGGCGGAGGCAGCGGCATCGGCAGGTCGGCCGCGCTCGCCCTACAGGGCGACGGCTGGAACGTGGTGGTCGCGGGGCGCCGCAAGGAGGAGCTGGACAAGACCGTGGGGCTCGCCAAGGCGGGCGGCGGCAAGATGCTGGCCGTGCGCGCCGATGTCAGCAAGCCGGAGGACGTGAAAGCCCTGTTCGCCGAGACCAAGAAAGCCTTCGGCCGGCTCGACTTCCTGTTCAACAATGCCGGCTTCGGCGCTCCGCCCGTGCCCATGGAGGAGCTGCCCTTCGAGACGTGGAAGTCGGTGGTCGACGTCATCCTGCACGGCTCGTTCCTGTGCGCGCAGGAGGCCATCAGGATGATGAAGGAGCAGACACCGAAGGGCGGCCGCATCGTCAACAACGGCTCGATCTCCGCCTACACGCCGCGCCCCAACTCGGTGGCCTATACGGCCTCCAAGCACGCCATCAGCGGGCTCACCAAGTGCATCGCGCTCGACGGGCGCAAGCACGACATCGCCTGCGGCCAGCTCGACATCGGCAACGCCGACACCGCCATGGGCGGACGCATGAAGGCCGGCGTGCCGCAAGCCAACGGCACCATCGCGCCGGAAGCGGTGTTCGATGTGGAGCACTGCGGATCGGCCATCCGCTACATGGCGAGCCTGCCGCTCGATACCAATGTGCTGTTCATGAACATCAAGGCCACCAAGATGCCGTTCGAGGGGCGCGGCTAGAGGCGCGCGCCGCAGCAGCGGGCGTGACGCTTGCTGATGGCAGCCGTCACGGGTGCGCACACTTGACGTTCCGGTCTGAAGGCCGACGCACTCAACCGCGCGGTCGTCGCACCATGAAGACCAGCGGGATGGCGATGGCGGAGACCGCCGTGTACATGTAGAAGGCGTTGAGATAGCCGATCAGCGATGCCTGGCGGTTGATCTCCTTGGCGAGGCCCGCAAGCCCGGAAAGGGTTTCCATGGTCCAGCTTCCCATCACGGTGGGCAGCGACAGCGTCTTGTTGTAGGGCGTGACGATCTCCGTCATGCGGCTGTAGTTGGCGCCCGTGGCGCGCACCACCTCGGCCACGGAGATGGAGATGAAAAAGCTGGAGCCGATGTTGCGCATCAGGTGGAACACGGCGACGCCGTCAGCGCGCAGGCTCGGGTCGAGCGTCCAGAAGGCGGAGGTGGCAATCGGCGTCCAGATCAAGCCGACGGCAAGTCCCTGCATGAAGGCGTTGGTGCACAGCGTGAACACGCTGACGTTGAAGTCGATGTGCATCAACCACAGCCCGGACAGGATCTGGATGCCGAAGCCGACGACCATGCCGACGCGCACGTCGAGCCGGGTCGTAATCATGGCGGAGAAAAATCCGGCCATCACGCCGATGCCGCGCCAGCTCACGACGAACCCGATGAGGCCCTCCGGAAATCCGAGCTGGTTCTGCAGCAACGGCGGCAACAGCACCATCGGCGTGAAGTTGAGCATGCCGAAAATGACGATGAGGAAGGCCCCGATCGCGTAATTGCGGTCCTTGACGAGCGCGGGGCTCAGGAACGGCCGCTCGCGCGTGACGCTGTGGGCGATGAAGAGATAGAACGCGAGCGCGGCAATGAACGCCTCGATCACGATCTCCGTCGACTCGAACCAGTCGAGCCGCTGCCCCCGTGAGAGCATGAGCTGCGTGGCGGCGATCGCCACGGAGAGGGAAAGGAAACCGGTCCAGTCGAGCCGGGTCGGCCTCGTATCCTCGTCGCGTGGCAGGGCAAAGCGCGAGGCGATGGTGGCTCCCACCGAGATCGGCAGGATCATGTAATAGCCCCAGCGCCAGCTATAATATTCGGCGAGATACCCCGCGAGCGTCGGCCCGATCACCGGCCCGAACGTGTTGGCGATGCCGAACATGGATATGACGAAGCCGTGCTGGCGGCGCGGGAAGACGTCGAGAAGGATGGTCTGGCCGAGAGGCAGCAGCGGCGCCCCGGTCGCGCCCTGCATTGTCCGCCAGAAGACCAGGGCCTCGAGCGATTGCGACAGCCCGCACATCAGCGTGGCGAGCGAGAACGATGCCAGGCTCCAGAACTGGACATTGCCGCGCCCGAAGCGGCTGACCAGCCATCCCGTCATCGGCGTGCACACCGCCGTGGCCAGGATGTTGAAGGTCACGGTCCAGGAAATCTCATCCTGGGTGGCGGCCATGGCGCCTTGCATCTGCGGCAGGATGGCCGTGGCCGTGAAGGTGGCCGCATTGTAGGCCCCTGACGCCACCACGACCGTGATCAGCACGAAGTATCGCCGCGCCGTGGAGAGCGGCAGGACGGGCTGGTCGGCATCGCTGGGGATCATGGATGCGGGCACCCCGAAGCATGATAGGCATGGTGAAGATGCCCGCGGTCCGGACGCGGCGCTGCACCATACGCTCGACCGCGCAGGGTGCAATGCGGCACGCCGCAACGCTGTCCCGCGCTGCGCCAGCAGCCCGTCGACAGCGCGAACGCGGGAAGCGAAGCTATGGTCGACAGCTCGATGCAGCCGGCCGGCGGAGGATCAGCAATGAGCAGCGCGCCCAGCTTCGACCTCGACCTCGACGCGTTTGCCCACGATCCCTACCCGGCGTTCGCGCGCATGCGCTCGGATGCGCCCATCGCCAGCGTCCCCCAGCTCGGCAGCACGCTGTTCACCAAGCGCGACGACATCTTCGTGTGCGAGAAGAACATCGCCGTCTTCAGCTCCCATCAGCCGAACGGCCTCATGAACCGGCTGATGGGACACAACATGATGCGCAAGGATGCCGGTGATCACCTTGCCGAGCGCAAGGTGATCTTCCCGTCGGTCTCCCCCAAGACCGTTGCCGGGCATTGGCGCGCGCAATTCGAGCGGCACGCAGATCGCATTCTCGACGATCTTGCCGGCGCGGGGCGCGCCGAGTTGTGCCAGGCGTTCTCGCTGCCGTTCTCGGCGGAATGCCTCAAGAGCATCACCGGGCTTACCAACATGCGCTACCAGGACATGGATGCGTGGTCGCAAGGGATGATCGACGGCATCGCCAACTACGCAGGCAACCCGGAGGTCGAGGGGCGATGCCATCGCGCCACCGCCGGCATCGATGCCGCCATCGATGACATGCTGCCGGTCGTCAGAAAGCATCCCAATCCGAGCCTGCTCAGCGTGATGCTGGAAGCGGGCATGGCGATGGAAAGTGTGCGCGCCAACGTCAAGCTCGCCATCAGCGGCGGACAGAACGAGCCGCGCCACGCCATCCTCGGCACCATCTGGGCGCTGCTGACGCATCCCGACCAACTCGCCAAGGTCCGCGCCGGCGAGATCGGCTGGCTGCAGGCCTTCGAGGAATACGTGCGCTGGATATCGCCGATCGGCATGTCGCCCCGGCGGATCGCCAAGCCGTTCACCTACAATGACGTGGCGTTCGAGCCGGAAGAGCGCATCTTCTTCATGTTCGGGGCGGCCAACCGCGACGAGGCGCATTTTGCCGAGGCCGACCGCTACGACGCCTCGCGCGACACGTCCAAGGCCATCGCCTTCGGCGCGGGCCCGCATTTCTGCGCGGGCGCATGGGCCTCGCGCACCATGGTCGCGGAGGTGGCGCTGCCCAAGGTGTTCGCGCGTCTGCAAGGGTTGGCGCTCGATGCGAGTGAGCCCGTGCGCATCGAGGGATGGGCTTTTCGCGGCCTGCGCAACCTGCCGGTCATGTGGCGGGCTTCTTAGAACGCGACGGCCCGAGCAACGGCAGGGCCGTTTATTTGGCGAGAGCCTGTGTGGCGGCCAGCACGTCCTCGGCGTGACCGGGCACCTTGACCTTGCGCCAGCTCCTGGCCACGCGGCCCTTGCCGTCGATCAGGAACGTCGAGCGCTCCACGCCCATGTATTTGCGGCCGTACATGGATTTCTCGACCCACACGCCGTAGGCCGACGCCACGCTCTTGTCGGCATCGGCGCCGAGGCGTACGGCGAGATCGTACTTCTTGCGGAACTTGTCGTGGCTGGCAGCGCTGTCGGGCGATATGCCGATCACCTCGGCACCGGCCTTGCGAAATTGCGAGGCCAACCGCGTGAAGTCCTTGGCCTCCGCCGTGCAGCCGGAGGTGTCGTCCTTCGGATAGAAGTAGAGGACGACCGGCTTGCCTCTGAAACTCGACAGCTTGAGCGTGCCCCCGCCGTCCGCCGGCAGCTCGAAGTCCGGCGCCTTGTCTCCATCCCCGATCATGATCGCTCTCTCCAACGCAACCGCGCCATGTAAGCGGCAAACGGCGGGGGCGTGCAAGGGTTGGCAGGAGGCTCTACTCCCTGCCATCGGCGGCCATCGCAGGAGAGCGGGCTCAACCCGTCCGGCGTGCGGGCGAAGGCTCAGATGCCCTGGCCGTCCACCTCGCGCTCGAGCTCCTCCACGGTCTGCTTGCCGCCGGACCAGTAGGGATGCACATCGAGCAGTTCCTTGAAGGCCTTCAGGGCGGCTTTCTTCTGGCCGATCTCGCGCAGGATCTGGCCGAGCCCGTCGAGGGCCTTGTAGTGATGGGGATCGAGCGCCAGGGTGCGCCGCAGGTCGCCGAGCGCGCGTTCGACGTCGTTGCGCGTGAAATACACGTACGCCCGCCGGTTCCAGGCCTCGGCAAAATCGGGCGCAAGCTCGACCACACGATCGAGCAGCTTGAGGGCGAGATCGGACTTCTTCTCGGTCAGAGCCTTGTTGGCGCGCTCCATCAGCACGTCGACGGTGGGGCTGCCGGAATGGAGCCAGACGCGCTCGACGGCGTCGGCGATCGCCTTGGCGCTTTCCTCGTCGTTCGCGGTGGCGAGCAGCGCATAGAGCTCCGACAGCGCCTTTTCCCGCTCGGCCGGCGTGGTCGGCATGGCGGACCCGCGCTTGGCCGGAGGCTTGGCGGACGGCTGATCCTGCGCCCAAGACGGTGTCGCGACGAAACCGCACGACAACGCCAGAGCGAGGGCGAGGGCAACAAAACGGGTCGGCTGCAGTGACATGCGGCGCATATGGCAACATAGCCGGGCGGCAATGCGGCGGTCAAAGGGCGGCGCCGTCTGTGGATGGCGTCTTACGCCCCATCCGGTGGGCGCTCAGCCTTGCCGGGCCTTGAAGCGGCGGTTGGTCTTGTTGATGATGTAGACGCGGCCCTTGCGGCGCACCAAGCGGTTGTCGCGGTGGCGCGAGCGCAGCGATTTCAGCGAATTCCTGACCTTCATGGCCGATGCCTTCTGGATATCCCGGGCGGCAGATGGTGGGCGCTGTAGGTTTCGAACCTACGACCCCTAGCATGTCACGCTAGTGCTCTACCGCTGAGCTAAGCGCCCAAACGCCGCCAGCGTCCTACGGTTTTTGCGCGGTCCGGTCAATCCAAACCTGGGCCGGGCGGCCACTATTTGAGCAAGGTCCATAACGCGGGCGAGCGATCGCACCGGGATCGCCCAACGTGGATCGTTGGCCCGTCCGGCACGCTCCGTCGACGGATTTGGGGTTGCGCAGGTGCGGCGCCCAATTCCATCTCGCGGACTGTTGCGGTCCAGACGCTGTGGCGGTCCATCCAAAAAGGTCGTGCTGGAATTTCAGTCAGATGGGCGTTGCGTTGTCACGGGATTGCCGCAATCGGCTTCTTACTGCCGGGCGGTGGATCACGCGTCCGGCCGCGGCGATGCAATGCGGGAGGGGAGCAATCATGCTGAGGTGGGCCTCACCATCGAAACTCTTGCGGCACCTCGGACCTGCTGCCCGGGCGGCGGCGGCGGCGGCGGCGGGGATGGCCCTGCTCGCTTCCGCCGTCCTGGCGCAGCAGGCTCCCGCTCCGGCCGGCAAGGCCGATCCGAAGGCGAAGCCCAAGGCGGCGGCTCCTGCCGCCAAGGGTGCCAAGGGGGCCGGCGAGAGCGTCTGGGTCAAGCTCTGCGAGATCGTGCCGACGGGCACCATCTACAAAGACGGCAAGGAGCAGACGATGGGCTCCAGCTTCTGCCTCACCCAGCATGAGACGCTCGATGGCAAGACCGGCAGAGCCATCGTCAGTGCCGCCGTGCGCCAGATGGAGGGTGAGAGCAAGCAGTATTTCATGGCCATGGTGCCCGTCGGGATCATGGTGAAGCCGGGCATGCGGATCGCGCTCTACCCGAAGGACGCATGGGAGCAGATGCGCAAGAACGAGAAACTGGACGAGTCCAAGCTCAAGGGCCTCGCTCTCGAGTACACCATGTGCAACGCTGCCGGTTGCACGGCGCAGGCGGAAGCGACGCCCGAGCTCATCAACGATCTGAAGTCCTTCGGCGGCTTTCTGATCTTTGCCGTCAACGCGGTTGGCGAGGCCACGCCATATCCGGTGCCCCTGACGGGTTTCGGGCAGGCCTACACGGGCGCCGGCATGGAAGCCAAGAAGTATGCGGAAGGCCGCAAAGCGCTGGCGTTGCAACTCGAGGAGCGACAGCGCGCGCTCGCCGAGCAGGCCAAGAAGCAGCCGCCCGCGGAACAGAAGGCTGCTCCGGCGAAGAAGTGAGGCCGAGCGCTCGTCTCAGTAGCCGCGCTGCCAGTCGATGACATTCTTCATGGGCTGTCCGGCCAGCCAGGCTCGCAGGTTGTCGCAGAAGATGTCGATGGCCCCGTGACGGTCCTCGTCGCTGACGCTGGAGATGTGCGGCGTGATGAGGACGCGCGGATCCGACCATAGCCGAGGATCCGGCGTTCGTTCGAACTCGCCCACGTAGACGTCGAGCGCGGCCGCGCGCAAGTGATTGCGGGCGAGCGCGTCGATCAGGGCCGCCTCGTCGACGATCTCGCCGCGGGCGACGTTGACGAGCACGGCGCCCGGTTTCATGGCGGCGAAGCGCGCAGCGTTGAAGAGATTGGTGGTCTCCGGCGTCCACTGGCAGCAGACGGCGACAAAATCGCTGACGGCCAGGAATCGGTCGAGATCGGCTGGACTGCCCACCTCGTCGAATCCGGCCGGCATCGGTGCACCCGACGGCCGGCGCCGGGTGCCGACGACGCGCATGCCGAGAGCGGCGCACAGCCGGCCCATCTCGCTGCCGATGCCGCCGGCACCGACGATGCAGGCGGTCTTGCCCTCGATGAGTAGCGGGCGGTAGCTGCGGAAGTCGAAGGCGCCATTGCCCCGCTCGACGGCGCTTCGGTGGAGACCCTTGGCGAAGTGCAGAATGCTCGCCACCGCATACTCGGCGATGGGCAGGCTGTTGCTGACGCCGCGCGACGTCGTCACCACCACGTCGCTGCCCCACAGGTCGCCCTTGACGAGATTGCTGGCACCCGCCGGGCGCTGATGGAACCACTTGAGCCGCGGTGCCCGGGCGCGCAGGTCGAGCGGGAAAGGGAAGCCACCGAGAATGATCTCGGCCGATGCCAGGAGCGCATCGCGCTCAGCGCGCGTGCCTTGGCCGTTGGCGTTGGGACCCAGATAGCGCGCCGCTGTGAACTGGGGCCAGCTGTCGCGGATCTCGCCGTCGAACCAGCCGCCGGCGTCCGTGAGGCGCACGCC
>DATFCC010000374.1:0-6820 GCA_035253505.1 Hyphomicrobiaceae bacterium | reverse complement strand
CGGCCCGGATCGGCCTTGCTGCCAATGTCGGTCTCGACACGCACGCGAGCGGTTGCGACGCGGGCCTGCTTGGCCACCTGCTCGGCCATGGCGATTTGCTCAAGCTGGGTCAGGTCGACCTTGGCGTTGCCGCCAGCATGGATCTCGGGACCCACGACGGAGGTGGGTGCGGCCACGGCGGCCTGCTCGACATCGCCCACGACGTGCTGACCTGAACAAGGATCGCGGCGCCACGCGCGGGAAGGCGCCACGCTCGCCCCTGACGCGGCTTCGATGTATATCGAGGCCGCGTCTTGGCGTCCTTGCCCTGCTGGCCCCTTCTCGCCCGAGGCGAGCGAGGGATCGAGACGCGCGCCAATCCGGATCGAGAGGTCCGCACATGCTTTGCAGACGGCTTCGCCCATGAGCCTGAAAATTCGCATCATCCCCTGCCTCGACGTCAAGGATGGGCGCGTGGTCAAGGGCGTGAACTTCGTCGACTTGAGGGATGCCGGCGATCCGGTGGAGGCGGCGGCGGCCTACGACGCGGCCGGCGCGGATGAGCTGTGCTTTCTCGACATCACCGCCAGCCACGAGAACCGCGACACTATCTTCGACATCGTCGAGCGCACGGCCTCGCTCTGCTTCATGCCGCTGACGGTGGGCGGCGGCGTGCGGACCACGGAGGACATCCGCAAGCTGCTGCTCGCCGGTGCCGACAAGGTCTCGATCAACACCGCGGCCGTGAGCCGGCGCCAGTTCGTGGCCGAGGGCGCCGACAAGTTCGGCGCCCAGTGCATCGTCGTGGCCATCGACGCCAAGCGGGTGTCCGCTCCCGGCGAGCCGCCGCGCTGGGAGATCTTCACCCACGGAGGCCGCAAGCCGACGGGGCTGGAAGCGGTAGCCTATGCACGCGAGGTGGTTGCGCTGGGGGCGGGCGAGATTCTGCTCACCTCCATGGATCGCGACGGCACCAAGGCCGGCTTCGACCTGGAGCTCACGCGCGCCATCGCCGATGCTGTGTCCGTTCCGGTCATCGCGTCGGGCGGCGTCGGCACGCTCGATCATCTGGTCGAGGGCGTGAAGGCCGGTCATGCCAGCGCCGTGCTGGCGGCCTCCATCTTCCATTACGGAACCTTCACGATCGGTCAGGCCAAGCGCCATATGGCCGCGGCGGGCCTGCCGATCCGCATGGATTCGCTGGCAGCCTGAGGTTCTCCGCGCTCGGTGTGGTGCGTGACGACTTGAAGGACGGCGCAGCTCCGTGCTGCACTGCAGCGGCACTTCGCCATCCCCAGGTTCCCCCATGAAGCCAACCGTTCTCGTCGCTGCGAGTTTTCTCGATCGCCTGCTCGGCCGGCTGGCAGACCACTACACCGTGGGCGCCATGCCGCATCCCGACGTCGGGCCTCCTCCCCCCGAAGCGCGCGAGGCCCGCGCTCTCATCACGGTCGGCAGCCTCAGGACCGATGCGGCGATGATAGGGGCGCTGCCGAGCCTCGGCCTGATCGCCTGCTACGGCACCGGCTACGAGGGTGTCGATCGCGACGCGGCGCGCGCCCGGGGCATCATCGTGACGCACGCCGGCGAGGCCAATGCGACGGCGGTCGCCGAATTCGCCATGGGGCTCGTCATCGCCTCGGTCCGCGGCATGGTGCGTGGCGACCGCTATGTCCGCGCCGGCCGGTGGCGGGGCGACATCATCGAGCGAACCGCCATCACGCCGGAGGTCGCCGGCCGGCGGCTCGGCATTTACGGCCTCGGATCGATCGGGGCCAAGATTGCCACCCGCGCTGCCGCCTTCGAGATGCAGATCGGCTACCACAACCGCCGCCCGCGGCCGGATGTACCCTACATGTATCATCCCTCGCTCCTGGGCCTCGCCGAGTGGGCCGATGTCCTGATGGTGGCCGTGCGCGCCGACGCCACGAACTATCACGCCGTCGATGCCAAGGTGCTCGCCGCCCTCGGTCCGCGGGGGCATCTCGTCAACATCTCGCGCGGCATCGCCGTCGACGCCGACGCTCTGGGCGACGCGCTGGAGTCGGGCGCCATTGCCGGCGCGGCGCTCGACGTGTTCGAGGACGAGCCGAACGTGCCCGAGCGCCTCAAGGGCCTCGACAGCGTCATCCTGACCCCGCACATGGCCGCGATCTCGGCCAATGCGCAGCGAGCGCAGCGGGATGTCCTGCTGGCCAACCTCGAGGCGTTCTTCGCCGGCCGGCCCGTGACGAGCCGCGTGCCCGATTAGCTTGGCGGCACGACCCAACCAAGATCGGATGCCGTCAACTCCGCATGAAGCCCTCGACCTGGGTCTCCGCCCACGCCAGCGTCTTCTCCATGGGCTCGCCCTGCAGATGGCGCACGCACATCTTGGTCATCAACCCCTGGGCGTAGATCTGCTGGGCGATCTTGGGCGGCGATGGCGCCGCGGCGATCGACAGGATCTGGTGGTTGTGCGGGTTGGGGTAGTGGTAGAGCGTGCCCTTCGGGGGCGCCGCCTCGGCCCAGGTCTTCAGCGTCGACATGCTGGCGAACGGCGGCAGGTCGAAGCCCTCGCTCGCCGCCACCAGCCGCTCGATGGCCGCGGGCTGGGACAGGTGGGTGAGCAGGCTCTTGGCCGCCGACTTGTTCTTGCCGAAACCCCAGATGCCCCAGAAGTAGGAGGCGAACGGTGCGAACCGCCCCTTCGGCCCCGACGGCATGCCGTGTGTCCACAGTTGCTCGGCGACCTTCGGCGCATCGCGCTTGGCGACTGCCCAGGCGCTCGGCGGGTTCATGATCAGCGCACCCTTGCCCGCGACCAGCCACTTGTTGTTGCTGGCATCGTCCCAGGCCGGCGCGTCGGGCGGGAAGAAGCGGGCAAGCCGCGTGTAGTAGTCGAGCGCCTCGCGTACTGCGTCACTCTTGACCATGATCTTCTCGTTGGCATCGACCAGGGTGGCGCCGAACGACTGGAAGATGGCGCCGATGGTATCGACCGAGTCCGCCGTGGTGCCGAGGCCGATGCCGAACGGAACGCCGGCCTTCTGGCACGCCTCCGCCGCCTTGAGGAACGCTTCGAGTGTCCAGCCGTCCGCCTTGGGCGGCTCGCCGGCCGGATAGAGGGCCTGCACGTCGATGCCGGCGTGCTGTTTGAGAAGATCGATGCGCGAGCACGGGCCCTTGATGTTGGAGCCGGGCGTGCAGGGCACCGCCAGCCAGCGCCCTTCGGCGCGGCCCAGATAGGTGACCGTGTCGTTGACGGCGCCATTCTGCTTGATCAGGGGCTCCATGACGTCGTCGACGGGTTCCAGCATCTTGGCGTACTCGTGCGGCCACCACGTGCGCAGGCTCAAGACGTCGTGGCCCGACTTGGACTGCGCCTCCATGGCCGCCGTCATCAGCAGCTTTTCGCCCTGGGAGGTGATGTAGTTGATCTGCACCTCGACCTTTTCCTTGGCGCCCCATTCCTCGATCAGCGCCTTTGTGGCGACGTTGGCATTCGGCACCCAGTGGTCCCACAGGCCGATGGTCAGCTTGCCGGCAGCGTGCGCCCCCCTGACGAAGGGCGCTGTCAGGGTTGCTGCGGTGGCGACGGCTGTGGTGGAGACGAAACGGCGACGTGAAATCTTCGCCAGAGGCATGGCGCTTCTCCCTTTTGTTGTTTGCGCTCGCGCGCCATTTTGCGAGCCGCGATACGGAAGCGCGGATCGGCGCGTCGAGGAAAGACAGTATACCCCGAATGTGCGAGGGGCCTGATCAACTCTTCGCGCCGGCGAGCCTCCGGCGCCAGGGTGAGTCGGCCTGCCCTTAAACTTGTCGAGGGTCGAACTGTGGGTTCCGCGCCTCCTAGCGAAGCTCGCGGTCGATGGGGCAGCCGCGAAAGCATTCCATGGAAGCGAGCGCCGGGGCAAAATACGCCCGCGCGGCGACCGCCTTGCGCGAGCTGGCGATCGCCGCGGAAGGCAATCGGAGTTGCCTGAAAATTTCTCGCACTGAATATGAAAACATCTTGTTTGTGACCGGCCTCGGCTCTCCCCATTGTGTAGTGCAGTCGCTCGTACAGCGGCCCGACATCAATTCCGGAGAACCCGATCATGAGCCTGCAGGAAGCCGTCGTCGATACGCTGCCCTGGGTGAAGGCCGAGCTCAATTATCTTCAGCCCACCGCCGAACGCCCGCGCACCTACACCTTCGAGCCGCCTGCGGGTGTGCCCCGCACCACCGTCGTCAACGAGCCGCACCGCCTCGCCATCAGCGACGCACGGCCGATCCTCGACGATGTGTCTCTGGACGAGGAAGGCTTCGGGCTGGTGCGGCAGGTCAGCAAGGTCGGCAACTTCTATGACGACGACGAGGTGAAGCGCGTCTACTACGCGGAGGCCGAGCGGCTGCTGAAGGACATCACCGGTGCCGACCGTGTGCTCATCTTCGATCATACCGTGCGCAAGCGCGTACCGGGCTCTGAGGATCGGGTGACGGCACTGCGCCAGCCGGTGCCACGCGTCCATGTGGACCACACGGAGAAATCGGGCCCGCAGCGCGTGCGCGATCTGCTGCCCGACGAGGCCGAGCAGCTCCTGCGCGGGCGGGTGCAGATCATCAACCTGTGGCGGCCGCTTCGCGGGCCGTTGCTCGACGCGCCGCTCGCCGTCTGTGACGCCTCCACCGTGAAGCCCGAGCAACTGGTCCCCTCCGACCTCGTCTACCAGAACCGGGTCGGCGAAACCTACTCGGTCACCTTCGATCCCGCGCACCGCTGGTACTACGTGCCGAAGATGAAGGCCGACGAGGTGTTGCTGCTCAAGTGCTACGACTCCGAGACCGACGGCCGCGCCCGCTTCGCCCCGCATACAGCCTTCACCGATCCGACCACGCCGCCCAATGCGCCGCCACGCGAAAGCATCGAGCTGCGCGCCCTCGTCTTCCATACGGTCTAGGTCGCCCCTCCCGCCCGCGACACCGAATTGCCCTTGGCACGCTGCAGCTTTCGTTGCAGCGTGCCGGCGGTCGATCACAGCGTGAACGAGCCTCCCATGAGCAGCCCGCGTCAGCTTCGCCTCGGAGCCTTCATGCGGCCGGTGAGCATTCACACCGCGGCGTGGCGCTATCCGGGCGGCTTCCCCGACGCCAACTTCAACTTCCCGCACCTCAAGCGCTTCGCGCAGACGCTGGAGCGCGGCAAGTTCGACGCCTTCTTCATGGCCGACCACCTGGCCGTGCTCAACATGCCCATGGAAGCTCTCAAGCGCAGCGCCACCGTCACCTCCTTCGATCCCGCCACCTTGCTGCCGGCGCTCGCGGTCAGCACGGAACGGCTGGGGCTCATCGCCACCTCGTCGACCACCTTCGATGAGCCCTTCCACGTCGCCCGGCGCTTCGCCTCGCTCGATCACCTGAGCGGCGGCCGTGCCGGCTGGAACGTCGTCACCACGTCGAATCCCGACGCGGCGCTGAACTTCGGCCGCGACGAGCACATGGAGCACGGCGAGCGCTACCGTCGCGCGCGTGAGTTCTTCGACGTCGTCACCGGCCTGTGGGACAGCTGGGCCGACGACGCGTTCGTGCGCGACGTCGAGAGCGGGGTCTACTTCGACCCCGCCAGGCTGCACGTGCTCGACCACAAGGGTGAATATCTTTCCGTGCGTGGGCCGCTCAACGTCGCGCGCCCGATCCAGGGCTGGCCGGTCATCGTGCAGGCCGGCGCCTCCGAGGCGGGACGCCAGCTTGCGGCCGAGACGGCCGAGGTCATCTTCGCCGGGCACGGCAGCCTCGCCGACGGCAAGCGCTTCTATGCGGACGTGAAGGGTCGACTCGACAGGCTCGGCCGCCCGCGGGACCACCTCAAGATCCTCCCCGGTGCATTCGTGGTCGTGGGCGAGACGGTCGAGGAGGCCCGTGCCAAGCGTGCGCACCTCGACAGCCTGGTGCACTACGACAGTGCCATTGCCTCCCTGTCGATCGCACTCGGGCACGATGCTTCCAAGTTCGATCCGGACCGGCCGTTGCCGGATATTCCCGAGACCAACGCCAGCAAGAGCGGGCGCGAGCGCGCTATCGCGCTGGCAAAGCGCGAGAACCTCACGGTGCGGCAGCTTGCCCAGCGTCTGGGCGGATTCGCCGGCCTGTCCTTCGTCGGCACGCCCAGGACCATCGCCGACGAGATGGAAGAATGGCTCTTCAGCGACGGCTCGGACGGCTTCAACGTGATGTTCCCGTACCTGCCAGCGGGCCTCGATGATTTCGTCGACAAGGTGGTTCCCGAGCTGCAGCGACGCGGCATCTTCCGCCGCGAGTACGAGGGGCGCACCCTGCGCGAGAACCTCGGCCTGCCGCGCCCTGCCAACCGCTTCTTTCCCACCCGCGGTGCGTGAAGCGGGCGCGCCTGGTCGGGAATGACGTTAGCGGACACATCGTCCATCCCCGGGGACGTCACCCCCACGGAGGCGGGGACACGTAGTTGCGTGCCCGGCTGTGCGCCGACCGCTCACGCGAACAGCATGGCCGCGAACGGGTCTCTGTTGGTCTGTGCACTGGGTTCCCGCCTTCGCGGGAATGACGTTTGTAGCGCGCGACCCTCGCGCCAACGGGCGTCGCCGGGGCGGCGCGGGAAGCTCGCTTGCCGTCTACGTCTGTCGTTACGGCGCTGCTGAACGCAGCGTTGCGGTCACGCCACAGCGCTGAAGCAATCCGGATGTTGCGGATTGTTCAGTGAAATTCCCTGTGGATAACTTTGTGGGTTGTCAGAACGGTACCCGCGGGGGCGCCATGCGCAGGGTCATCAAGTCGGCCGGCTACGGACTGTTGTCCGCCGGCCTCGTCTTCATCGCCGTTTATTTCCTGGGTGCCTACGTGCGGG
>DATFCC010000373.1:0-3729 GCA_035253505.1 Hyphomicrobiaceae bacterium | reverse complement strand
AGGTGGCGAGGCACTCGGTGTCCGAGCGTCTGGAGGCCCAGAACTGCATCGCCGCGTGGACGTCGCTTCCGGTCGGCGTCGTGACGCTGGCGGAGCGCTTCGGCGGCAAGTTCGTCAATCGCCAGATGTTCGCCGGCATGGTCGAGCATGTCGTCGCCATGCTGCGGCCATTCGAGGCCGAGCACGGGCTGCGCACGCGGCTCGGCCGTGGCCGCACGCACCTGCTCGGCACATCCGGCACCGTGACGACCGTTGCCGGCGTGCATCTGCGCCTGCCGCGCTACGAGCGCAGCCGCGTCGACGGCTGCTGGCTCAACGTGGCCGAGGTTCGCACCGTCACCACCGGCCTGCTCGATGCCAGCTACGAGGAGCGGGTGGCGGAGCCCTGTATCGGCAAGGAGCGGGCCGACCTCGTGCTGGCCGGCTGCGCCATCCTGGAGGCGGTGCTGCAGACGTGGCCCTGCGAGCGCGTGCGTGTCGCCGATCGCGGCTTGCGCGAAGGCATCCTCGCCACGCTCATGGCCGAGGACGGCGTCTACCGGACCGAGCGGCGGTCCGGGTATTGGCGGCGGTAGCCTTCGCATGCCGGGCGGCAATCGCGGGAGAGGCGGCAGGCGGCAGCTCAAGGTGCGGCTCAAGACGGCCCGCCAGCGCTCGGCCTCCTCCCAGCGCTGGCTGGAGCGGCAGCTCAACGATCCCTATGTGGCGGCCGCACGGCAGGAAGGGTACCGGTCCCGGGCCGCCTACAAGCTGATCGAGGTCGACGACAAGCATCACCTGCTGCGGCCCGGCGCCCGCGTGGTCGATCTGGGCAGCGCACCCGGCGGCTGGGCGCAGGTGGCTGCGGTGCGCGTCAAGTCGGCTGGGGCAGGCGGCCGGAGCCGGGGGCAGGTGATCGCCATCGACCTTCTGCCGATGGAGCCCATACCGGGGGTCGAGTTCGTCCATCTCGATTTCATGGACGAGGCCGCGCCGGGTGAGCTCATCTCGCGCCTGCGCGATGGCCGGGCGGACGTGGTGCTTTCCGACATGGCCGGGCAGGGGACGGGCCATACCCGCACCGATCATCTGCGGATCATGGCCCTGGCCGAGGCGGCGGTGGAATTCGCCGGCACGATCCTGGCGCCGGGCGGGGCCTTCCTGTGCAAGGTCTTCCAGGGCGGCACCGAGCGCGGGCTGCTCGAGAAGTTGAAGCGCACGTTCACCACCGTGCGGCACGTCAAACCCCCCGCCAGCCGAGCCGGATCGGCCGAGCTCTACGTGCTGGCGACGGGTTTCAGGGGCGAGGCGCAATCTGCGTAGGCTCGCCCGGCGCCATGGGCTTCGCTGGACGCCGGTTACCACGTGCCGGGCCCGCCTTCCCCTGATTCGTCCGTGGTGCTAAGAAGCGGCCCTGAACGATTCCACCATACGGGCGGCTGAGGAGCCGCGCACCGGGGCCGCGGGCTTGGTGCGCCTGTTTTCGGCCATCCGCAGGCGATGAGGAGGTGATCATGGCGCAACGGCCCATCCTGGACGAGACCACCGTCGCGCTGACCTTCGACGATGTCCTGCTTGCCCCCCGGCCATCGGACGTGCTGCCGGCCGACGCGGACGTGACCTCGCGCGTAACCCGGGAGATTTCGGTCCGCATCCCGATCCTCTCCTCGGCCATGGATACGGTGACGGAAAGCCGGCTTGCCATCGCCATGGCACAGGCCGGGGGCATCGGCGTCGTCCACCGCAACATGGCGCCCGAAGCGCAGGCGGAGCAGGTGGCAGCGGTGAAGCGCTACGTCGCCGGCATGGTGGTCAACCCGGTCACCATCAATCCCACCGCCACCCTGGCGGACGCGCTGCGCCTGATGGGCGAGCACCACATCTCCGGCATTCCAGTGGTCGAGCCGGGCAGCAAGGGCAAGCTCGTCGGCATCCTCACCAACCGCGATGTGCGGTTCGCCACCAACACCACGACGCCGGTCCACGAGCTGATGACCAAGAAGCTCGTCACCGTGAAGGAAGGCGTCAATCGCGAGGATGCGCAGCGCCTGCTGCACCAGCACCGGATCGAGAAACTGCTGGTGGTGGACGAGGCCTTCCGCTGCATCGGCCTCGTCACCGTCAAGGACATCGAGAAGGCCCAGAAGTATCCCAATGCCTCCAAGGACGAGCATGGCCGCCTGCGGGTGGCGGCTGCCACCAGCGTCGGCGAAGATGGGCACCAGCGCACGGAGCGGCTGATCGAGGCCGGCGTCGATCTGGTCGTGGTCGATACCGCGCACGGGCATTCGAGCCGCGTGCTGGACGCCGTGACCCGCATCAAGAAGCAGTCCAACCGGGTGCAGGTGATTGCCGGCAACGTCGCCACCGCGGACGGCACCAAGGCCCTCATCGATGCGGGCGCCGACGCCGTGAAGGTTGGGATCGGGCCGGGCTCGATCTGCACCACGCGCATCGTCGCCGGCGTGGGCGTGCCTCAGCTCACGGCCATCCTCGATTCCGTGGAGGTCGCGCGCAAGCACGACGTGCCGGTGATCGCCGACGGCGGCATCCGCTTCTCGGGCGACATCGTGAAGGCGCTGGCTGCCGGTGCCGACTGCGTGATGGTCGGCGCGCTGCTGGCCGGCACCGACGAGGCTCCGGGCGAGACCTATCTCTACCAGGGCCGCACCTACAAGGCGTATCGGGGCATGGGCTCGGTGGGTGCCATGGCGCGCGGCAGCGCCGACCGCTACTTCCAGCAGGAGGTGAAGGACACGCTGAAGCTGGTGCCCGAGGGCATCGAGGGTCAGGTGCCCTACAAGGGCCCCGTCGACGGCGTGCTGCACCAGCTCGTCGGCGGGCTCAGGGCGGGCATGGGCTACATCGGTGCCCGCAATCTGCAGACGCTGCGCGAGCGGGCGCGCTTCCTGCGCATTTCGGCGGCCACCGTCAGCGAGAACCACCCGCACGGCGTCGGCATCACCCGCGAGGCGCCGAACTATCAACGCAGCGGCTGATCCGCGCTCATCCGCCAGGCAGGAGGGGTCCGGCCAAGCCGGGCCGGCACCGCGTGAACCAGGTTGCAATCCTCTACCCCGTGTTCGTGCAGGTGCTGCTGACCTTCACCGTGCTCATCGCGCTGGCGTTCGCGCGCGGCCGGGCGATCCGCAAGATCGAAGGAGGGCGCGGCAATCCGGAGCTGGGCATGGGCCGCGTCCACTGGCCGGACGATGCCCAGAAGCGGGCGGCGAGCCTTCGCAACCAGTTCGAGCTGCCCGTCCTCTTCTACGTGGTGGTGGCCTTCGCCCTCATCGTGAAGGGGGCCGACACCATCATGCTGGTGCTGGCATGGCTGTTCGTCCTCACGCGCCTGGTGCACGCCGCCATCCACCTCGGCCCCAACGATGTGCGCTGGCGCACGCCGGCGTTTGCGCTCGGCTGCCTCCTGCTGATGATCATGTGGATCAAGCTGGCCCTGCACGTGGCGACGGCCGGAGTGGTGGCGTAGCCCACATGCGGCCGGGTGCCCACATCAAGGCCGCCATCGAGGTCCTCCAGGACATTCTGGAGCGGCACCGCCCCGCCGCCACCGCTCTCTCCGACTGGGGCAAGGCGCACCGGTTCGCCGGCTCGGGCGATCGAGCCGCCATCGGCAACCTCGTCTACGACGCCCTGCGCCGCCGGCGCTCGCTGGCGGCCCGGATGGGGGCGGACACGCCGCGCGCCCTCGCCCTTGCCGCGGCGCCGCACGCCCTCGGGCTGTCGCTC
>DATFCC010000372.1:0-9846 GCA_035253505.1 Hyphomicrobiaceae bacterium | reverse complement strand
GCATCTCGAACGACCTCTGCTCGCTGCGCGAAGGCGAAAACCGCGCCTGCCTCGTGGTACGCATGGTGTTCGACAAGAACGGCAACAAGCGATCGCATACGTTCATGCGCGCGCTGATGCGCTCGGCGGCGAAGCTCAGCTACCAGGAGGCGCAGGCGGCGATCGACGGGCGGCCGTCCGACAAGGCGGGGCCGCTGCTCGACCGCGTGCTGCGACCGCTGTGGGCGGCCTATGACATCCTGGCCGCGGCGCGCGCACTCGGACTGCCGTCGATGGCGGCCTGCGCCTCCTGGTAGGACAGCTTGGCGGCCGAGCGCATCATCGCCCGCAGGAAGACGTGACCCTTCTTGTTGCCGTGCCGGTCGAACACCATGCGTGCAACGAGGCATGGCCGCTCCTCGCGTTCTCTCAGCGAGCACAGGTCGTTGGAGATGCGCTCGGGCAGCATCGGCACGACGCGGTCGGGGAAGTAGACCGAGTTGCCGCGCACCTGCGCCTCCCGGTCGAGGCGCGATCCGGGACGCACGTAGTGGGCAACATCGGCGATGGCCACGTGCACGACGAAACCGGCGGCGTTGGCTGGATCGGGGTCGGGGCCAGCGTGCACAGCATCGTCGTGGTCGCGCGCATCGACGGGATCGATCGTGACGAGCGGCAGATCGCGCAGGTCGGTCCGGCCCTGCATCCTCGGCGGCTCGAGCTTCTGCAACTCTGCCAGCACGCCGGAGGGAAACTCGTCGGGAATGCCGTGCGCGTGCACGGCAATCAGGCTGATCTTGCGCTGGTCCCTGGGATTGCCGAGGACCTCCACGATACGCACCTGCGGCACACCGTAGCGCTGGATGCGGGACAGCTCGAAGCGCACCAGGTCGCCGTCGCTGGCCTCGCCCTCGTCGCCCTTGGCGACCGGCCACTCGCGCAGCTCCTTGCGGTCGACCGGATCGATGAGCCCCCCGCCCGTGCTCTTGGGGCGGAAGATGCCGAGCGCGCGCCGTTCGTCGCGTGGGACGCGCTTGATCGGCTGAGCCTCGTAGCGGCAGCCTGCAACGTCGGGCTCGTTCAGCCGTGCAATCCGTGCCAGCACGCGGTCGCCCTGGCCGAGGGCAGGTTCGCCGGACCGCCCCTTGCCGCGCGCCGCCAGGACGAGCACGCGCGGCTTCTCGCCTTCCGCGGCATCCCATGCCACCGGCGCACCGATGAGCTCGCCATCGGCATCCCGGGCGACGATCTCCAGCACGGCCACAGGAGGAAGGTGGCCACGTTCCTTGAAACCCTTGCGATTGCCGCGCAGCAATCCTTCATCAGCCATCTCGGCGAGCAGGCCCTTGAGCGCAACCCGGTCCCCGCCCTTGACCGAGAAGGCGCGGGCGATCTCGCGCTTGCCGGCCTTGGATCCGGCGGTGCGCACATAGTCGAGTATGGCTTGCTTGCTGGGCAGCCCTCCTGGGCTGGCATCTTTGGGTTTGCGGGCCACCGTCCTGGAACGTCCTTTGGTCTATTCGGCGGCCTCGCGCGTCTTTGCCGTCTTGGTCTTGGCCTTGGTCTTGCCCTTGGGCCTGGCCGTGGATGCCGCCTTGGCCGGTTTCGCCGCGCCGTTGCCCGCGGCTTGACCATCGGTCTTTTTGGCGGCCTTGCCGCGACGGCCCCTCGGTTTGGCAGGCCCCTTGGCGATGCGCTCGGCGATGAGCTGGACGGCTTCATCGATAGTCAGCGCCGCCGGGTCCTTGCCACGCGGCAGGGTGGCATTGACATCGCCGTGCTTGACGTAGGGGCCGTAGCGTCCGGAGAGCACCTGCACCTTGCCGCCTTCCGCCGGGTGGTCGCCCAGCTCCTTCAGCACCGTGGGCGCGGCGCGCTGGAACCGGCCGCGTCCGCCGCCGGCCTTCTTCTCGGCCAGCAGCGCCACGGCGCGGTTGATGCCGACATCGAACACCTCCTCCACCGACGGCAGGTTGGCGTACGTTCCGTCGTGCAGGATGAATGGCCCGTAGCGGCCGAGCCCAGCCGTGATGGGCTTGCCGGTCTCGGGGTGCATGCCGACCTCACGCGGCAGCCCGAGCAGCTTGAGCGCGTAGGCGAGATCGACGTTGTTGGCATCGATGCCTTTCGGGATCGAGGCCCGCTTGGGCTTCTCGTCCCTGCTGCCTTCGCCGAGCTGGACGTAGGGGCCGAACCGGCCCGTGCGGAGCGTGACGGCAAGACCCGTCTCGGGATCGTGCCCCAGCAGCTTGCCATCCGGCGTCGACGCCTCGGCGGGGCCGTCCGCGGGCTGGGACAGCTGGCGCGTGTAGCGGCAGTCGGGGTAGCGCGAGCAGCCGATGAAGGCACCGTACTTGCCGCTGATCTTGAGGCTAAGGCGGCCCTCGCCGCAGTTCGGGCACTGACGCGGGTCGCCGCCCTCGGCCTTGGGCGGAAAGATATGGGGACCGAGAATCTCGTTCAGCGCCTCCAGCACCTCGCCCACGCGCAGGTCCTTGATCTCGCCGACGGCGCGCATGAAGTCGCGCCAGAACTCACGCAGCACGTCCTTCCATTCGAGCTTGCCGTCGGAGATAAGGTCGAGCTTTTCCTCCAGGTCCGCCGTGAAGTCGTATTCCACGTAGCGCCGGAAAAAGCTTTCCAGGAACGCCGTCACGAGACGACCCTTATCCTCCGGGACCAGGCGCTTCTTCTCGATGCGGACGTAGTCGCGCTCCTGCAGCACGGCGAGCGTGGAGGCGTAGGTGGACGGCCGGCCGATGCCCAGCTCCTCCATGCGCTTGACGAGCGTCGCCTCGGAATAGCGCGGCGGGGGCTGCGTGAAATGCTGCTGGGCTTCGATCCTGCGATCGGTGACGCGGTCGCCCTCGGCAAGGGCCGGCAGCCTGCGCGTGTCCTCGTCCTCGGAGTGGTCTTCCTTGCCCTTCTCCACCACGCGAACGCGGTCGTCGCGGCCTTCCTCATAGACCTTGAGGAAGCCCTCGAACTGCACGATCGAGCCCGAGGCTCGCAGCGTGTAGAGCTTGCCGTCCCGGCCCCTGACCTCGATGTCGGCCGTCGTCTGCTCGAGCTCGGCGGAGGCCATCTGGCTCGCCACCGTGCGCTTCCAGATCAGCTCGTAGAGCCGCGCCTGGTCGCGCTCGAGGTGGCGGGCGACATCCTGGGGCCGGCGGGTGACGTCGGTCGGCCGGATGGCCTCGTGCGCCTCCTGCGCGTTCTTGGCCTTGGTGCGGTACTCGCGAATGAAGGGGGCCACGTACCGCTGGGAGTATTCGCGCGCGACGAGGCCGCGGATGGCGTTGATCGCCTCCGGGATGATGGTGACGCCGTCCGTGCGCATGTAGGTGATGAGGCCGACCGTCTCGCCGCCGATATCGACGCCCTCGTACAGGCGCTGGGCAAGCTGCATCGTCTGCTTGGCGGAGAAGCCGAGCTTGCGCGAGGCATCCATCTGCAGGGTCGATGTGGCGAACGGCGCAAACGGGTTGCGCTTGACCGCCTTCTTCTCCACCCGGACGATGCGGAAATCGCCCCTCTCGATGGCTGCCTTGATGGCGCTGGCGGAGGCCTCGTCCTTGAGGTCGAGCTTGTCGAGCTTTCTGCCCTCGATGGCCGTCAGCCGCGCCGCGAATTCCTCGCCGGCGTGGGTCGCGAGCGTGGCCTCGATCGTCCAGTATTCCTCGGTCTTGAAGGCCTCGATCTCGGCCTCGCGGTCACACACGAGGCGCAGCGCCACCGATTGGACGCGGCCCGCCGAGCGGGCGCCCGGCAACTTGCGCCAGAGGACGGGCGAGAGCGTGAAGCCGACCAGGTAGTCGAGGGCGCGGCGGGCGAGGTAGGCCTCGACCAGGGGGGCATCGATCTGACGCGGCGCGCGGAAGGCATCGAGAACGGACTGCTTGGTGACCGCGTTGAAGGTCACGCGCTCGACCGGAACGCCCTTCTTGAGCGCCTTGCGCTCCTCCAGGATGCGCAGGATGTGCCAGGAAATGGCCTCGCCCTCCCGGTCGGGGTCGGTGGCAAGGATCAGCTTGTCGGCGGTTTTGACCGCCGCGGCGATTTCTTTCATCACCTTGGCGGAGCGGCCGTCCACGTCCCAGTGCATCTGGAAGTCGTTGTCGGGCTCGACCGACCCGTCCTTGGAGGGCAGGTCGCTGACATGGCCGTAGGACGCCAGGACCCGGTACTTGGAGCCTAGATACTTGTTGATCGCCTTCGCCTTGGCGACCGATTCGACGATGACGATGTTCATGTGCGGTTGTTCTCGGCGGCTGCCCGGACAGATCAGGAATGGGGCTGCCGCACCCCCTCATATGGTGTTCAGTGCCGCTTCAAGCGGCGAGAAAATGGTGGAAGTAAGAGGGTATGTCAAACGCCTCGCCCGCGGGGCGGTGATCACTGGAGTAGGTCGTAAGTTTTACTCTATCAGAACCAAGTGCCCAAAAAGTGGTGATGTTGTCGACATTGTGCTGCTCCACAGTGTCTACATAGGGGTGGGGCCGGATCTATAGGATGATCCAACTGTAGTTCTGGTTTAAGAAGCTGCACGATCGGGATATTTCTGCCTGGGTGTCGCCAATTCCCAGGATCAGCACGACAAATATTGCTGATGTTGCGTCTCGCTAGGACAAATGGCTGGCCGTCGCCAATTTGGGGGCGCTGCCTATGTTGCTAAGAGGCCGACTACCGGGAGGCGAGAACACAGCCCGAAGCACGCATGGGTTGCGCCAATCGCGCAGCGGAGCGCGTCTGCCCTCAGGAGCCGCCCTGCTGCAACGAGACGAGCTGGTGGCCATGACGCTCGATGCGACCCGCAAGCGCCAGCTCGATCAGGGCAACCTGCAGAGACCGCGGCGGCAGCCCGGTGGCCCGAACAAGCTCATCGATGTCAATGGGCGCAGGTCCCAGGGCGGCAAGCACACGGTCGAGATCCCGCTCGCCCAGGTCCATGGAAGGCTGCACGGGCGAGGCGGAGGCGGCGCGCGTGGCAGGCTCGGCCCCGGCCGCAATGGAGGGTGGCCGCGACAGCATCGGCGCCAGGGCCTCGAGGACATCCTCGGGCTCGGTGGCCATCGTCACGCCCTGCTTGAGGAGGCCGTTGGTGCCTTCCGCGCGCGGATCGAGCGGGTGGCCGGGAACAGCGAAGACGAGCCGCCCCTGGTCCGCGGCGGCGCGGGCCGTGATCAGGGTGCCGGACCGGCGCGCGGCTTCCACCACCACGACGCCAAGGGAGATGCCGGAGATGATGCGGTTGCGCCGCGGGAAGTCCTGCGCCCGCGGCACGAAGCCCGGCGGGTTCTCGCTGACGAGGCAGCCCCGGTCGCCGATGCGGCGATGCAACTCGGCGTGCTCCGGCGGGTAGACGTTGTCGGGCCCGCCCGCCAGCACGGCGATGGTTCCCGTTTCCAGGGCCGCCTCGTGGGCCGCACCGTCGATGCCGCGCGCCAGCCCGGAGGCCACGACCCAGCCTGCTCGCCCGAAGCGCGCGGCAAACATGCGGGCGATCTTCTGTCCTCCCGCCGAGCCGTTGCGCGCGCCGACGATGGCAACCGTCGGCCGGGACAGCAAGGCGACGTCACCTTTGACGTAGAGGAGTGGCGGCGGCGCATCGAGCGTGGCAAGCGCGGGGGGATATCCGGGCTCGATGGTGAAGAGCGGCCGGGCGCCGATGCGCTCGGCAGCCTCGAGCTCGGCGCGCGCATGCGCCTCGGAACAGATGCGGATCACCTGCCGGCCGCCGCGTCGCGACAACTCCGGCAGGGCTGCCAGCGCCGGCTCAGCGCCGCCGAAATGGTTGATCAGCTCGCGAAAGGTGACAGGGCCGACGTTGTCGCTGCGGATCAACCGCAGGCAAGCCAGCCGCTGCGCCGCATCGAGAGAAGCCTGCGGCAACGGGGCGGGGGTCAGCCGTGTACGGCCCTTAGGCGGCCGATGACGAGGATCGAGCGCCAATCTTGCTCTCCTCCCCCGCGAGCAGGCGGCGGATGTTGGCGTGATGCTTGACGAAGATGAGAACGGATATGACCAGAATGAACAGCAGTCCGGCCTGGCCGAGCAGGAAGTAGTAGAGGACGACAGCAACGGTGGCGACGAGGGCCGCCAGTGAAGAATAGCGCGATACGAGTGCGGTCATCGCCCACACGAGGCAGAACACGATTCCGGCCGGCCAGTGCAAGCCCAACAGCGCGCCGATGTACGTCGCCACCCCCTTGCCGCCGCTGAATCGCAGCCAGACCGGGTACAAGTGCCCCAGGAACGCGCCAAGGCCCGCGACGTAGGCGAGCTGGTAAGCTTCGAACGTCACGAAGCGTTTGGCCACCTCGTAGACGATCAGCACGGCCAGCGTGCCCTTGAGTGCGTCGAGCAGCAGCGTCGCGGCGGCCAGACCCTTGCGGCCCGTGCGCAGCACATTGGTGGCACCGATATTGCCGGATCCGATGCTGCGCACGTCACCGAGCCCGGCGCTGCGTGTCAGCAGGAGCCCGAAAGGGATGGAGCCCAGCAGGTATCCCGCAAGCAGCGCCAACGGAGCATAGGCCGACAGCAGAATACCCATGGCAGAAACGCTCGCGATCGCCCTACAGACGCTCCGACTGAGCGTATTGGTACACGGTATTGCCGGCAACCATTGTGGTGAGCACGCGGCCCTGCATCTTGCTCTCGTCGAAGGGAGAGTTCTTAGAGCGGGCTCTCAGCAGCGCGCGATCCACCACCCAGGGCTGTCCGAGGTCGACCAGGATGAGATCGGCGGGCGCGCCCTTCTCCAGCCGTCCCGAGGACAGCCCCAGGAGCTTCGCCGGGTTGATGGTCATGGCGCGCAGCAGCGGCAGCAGGCCGATCTCGCCGTTGTGGTAGAGGCGCAGGCCGGCGGCGAGCAGCGTTTCCAGGCCGATGGCGCCGTCGGCCGCCTCGGCGAAGGGATGGCGCTTCACGTCGGCGTCCTGCGGGTCGTGACTGGAGACCACCACGTCGACCTCGCCGGCGGCCAGGCCCTTGACCATCGCCATGCGATCGCTTTCCGAGCGCAGCGGCGGCTTGAGGCGCAGGAAGGTGCGGTAGGAGCCGATGTCGTTCTCGTTGAGCGTCAGGTGGTTGATGGAGACGCCGCACGTCACCGGCAATCCGCGGGCCTTGGCGGCACGCACGGCCTCGAGGCTTTCCGCACATGACAAGGTAGCCGCGTGATAGCGCCCGCCGGTGATGTCGACGAGGCGCAGGTCGCGCTCAAGCACGATCGTCTCGGCCGCCTTGTTGACGCCCGGCAGGCCGAGCCGGGTGGCCACCTCGCCGGCGTTCATGACGCTGCCTTCGGTGAGGTAGGGGTCCTCGGCGTGGTGGACGATGAGCGCGTCGTGGTCCCTGGCGTAGAGCAGCACATTGCGCATGACCCGGGTGTTGGCCACGCTGGTCTTGCCGTTGCTGAAGGCGACGGCGCCGGCCCGCTTGAGGAGGCCGATCTCGGTCATCTCGGTGCCTTTGAGGCCGCGCGTCATGGCAGCCATGGCGTGCACGTTGACCACCGCGTTGTCGCGGGCGCGGCGCTGGATGAAGTCCACGAGCGCCACCTGATCGATCACCGGTTCGGTGTCCGGCATGACGACGATAGTAGTGACGCCGCCCGCGGCCGCCGCGTGGCTCGCCGTCTTCAAGGTCTCGCGGTGCTCGAGCCCGGGCTCGCCCGTGAACACCTGCATGTCGATGAGGCCCGGGCAGAGCACATGGCCGCGGCAATCGACGACGCGGGCGTGCTCGGGGGCATTGCGGCGCAGGTGCGGACCAAGGTCGGCGATCACGCCGCCCGCCGCCACCAGGCCGCCCGGCTCGTCCTTGCCCGACGCCGGATCGACCAGCCGCGCGTTCAGGAAGGCGGTCGCCTCTTGTCTGGGTGCGCCGTTCTTGCTCATGCCCTTGCTTCTACGACCGATGGATCAGTGATTGGGCAGTTGCCGCGCCATCGCCTCGAGCACCGCCATGCGCACGGCGACGCCCATCTCCACCTGGTCGCGGATGACGCTGCGCGAGTGGTCGGCGATGGTGGAGGCGATCTCGACGCCGCGGTTCATGGGTCCCGGATGCATGATGAGCGCGTCCGGCTTGGCGCGGGCGAGCTTCTCGTGGTCGAGGCCGAAGAAGTGGAAATACTCGCGCGTGGAGGGCACGTAGGAGCCCTGCATGCGCTCCCTCTGCAACCGCAGCATCATGACGATGTCGGCGCCTTCGAGGCCCGCATTCATGCAGGTGAAGACCTCCGCGCCGAGCCGTTCCGCCTGCGAGGGCAGAAGCGTGGAGGGCGCCACGATGCGCACGCGCGCACCCAGCGTGTTGAGCACGTTGATATTGGAGCGGGCGACGCGCGAATGCAGCACGTCCCCGCAGATCGCCACCGTCAGCCCGGCGACGCGGCCCTTGGCGCGGCGGATCGTCAGCGCATCGAGCAGGGCCTGGGTGGGGTGCTGATGGGCGCCGTCGCCGGCATTGATCACGGAGCAGTCCACCTTCTGCGCCAGGAGCTCGACGGCGCCGGCCGCATGGTGGCGCACCACCAGGATATCCGGGCGCATGGCGTTGAGCGTCATCGCCGTGTCGACGAGCGTCTCGCCTTTCTGCACCGAGGAGGTGGAGACATTCATGTTCATGACGTCGGCACCCAGCCGCTTGCCGGCCAGCTCGAAGGAGCTTTGCGTGCGCGTGGAGGCCTCGAAGAACAGGTTGATCAGCGTGCGCCCGCGCAGGACGTCGCGCTTCTTGTTGATCTGGCGATTGTTCTCTGCGGCCTTGTCGGCCAGGTCGAGGAGCGCGTTGATCTCGCCCGACGACAGTTCCTCACAGGTCAGGAGATGACGCCGGAGGAAGGAAGCCTTGACGGTGCTGCTGGTCATTAAAGTGGCCCCTATACGCCGACTCAGAGAGCACCGCAAGGCCGGGCGCCGACAAGATGGCTCGCCCCGCCTGTAGGCTGTTGATAGGCTTGCCGCGAGCACAGGCAATGAGGCGGAGCACGCCATGAAGAGCCCGTTCGCCACGCACGAGGTGTTCAACCAAAGCCCGCCGTTGGCCGGCCTGAACCTGTTCACGGGCGACCGCGCCCTGGTGGAGGCCGTTAACCGCGAAGGGGGAAGCCATGCCGTCGAGCCGCTGACGGCCTTCGGCGCTGCCTGCGGCGCGGCCGAGGCCTTCGACCGTGGGCGGCTCGCCAACGAGAACCCGCCGCGGCTGCGCCCATTCGACAGCAGGGGGCGCAGGCTCGACGTCGTCGAGTTCCACCCCGCGTACCACGAATGCATGCAGATGAGCGTGCAGGAGGGCCTGCACTGCTCGGCCTGGGACCATCTGGCCGCGCGCGGGTCGGAGCCCGCCGCCGGCGCCAATGTGGTCCGTTCGGCCGGTACCTACATGGCCATCCAGATGGAGGCCGGACACCAGTGCCCCATCACCATGACGAATGCGGCGGTGCCGACCCTTCTCCTGCAGCCGGATCTCGCTGAAATCTGGGTCCCGAGGGTCCTTTCGCGCAGCTACGACGGAAGCTTCCGGCCCGCGCCCGACAAGCGGGGCGTCACCATCGGCATGGGGATGACGGAAAAGCAGGGCGGCACCGATGTGCGCGCCAATACCACGCGCGCCGAGCCTGCGGGCAACGGCGGCCCCGGAGCCGAATATGTCATCACCGGGCACAAGTGGTTCATGTCCGCGCCCATGTGCGATGCCTTCCTGGTGCTGGCCCAGGCCGCTGGCGGCCTCTCGTGCTTTCTCATGCCGCGCTTCCTGCCCGACGGCAGTGTCAATGCGCTCGCCTTCCAGCGGCTGAAGGACAAGCTCGGCAATCGCTCGAATGCATCCTCGGAGGTGGAGTTCCAGGGCGCGCAC
>DATFCC010000371.1:0-10830 GCA_035253505.1 Hyphomicrobiaceae bacterium | reverse complement strand
CGGGCAGCGCCAGGGTGCCCGGCCCGCGGCCGCCAATGGCCACGGTAGGATATTCGCTTCGCCCTTGGCGCGACGCCTGGCGAAAGAGCTGGGCGTCGATGTCGGCACGCTCAGGGGCAGCGGGCCGCGCGGACGTATCGTCCGCCGCGACGTGGAATCCGCCTTGAAGGGAGGCGGCGCACAGGCACGCACGTCCAGGCCGGGCACGGCGGTGACGCCCGTGGCCGGCGGCGCCCAGGTGCTCGCCCAGCCCATGCCTGACGACAAGGTGCTGGCGCTCTACGAGAAAGGCTCCTACGACGTCATCCCGCACGACGGCATGCGCAAGATCATCGCCCAGCGCCTGACGCTGTCGAAGCAGACGATCCCGCATTTCTATCTGACGGTGGAATGCCGCATCGACAACCTGCTTCGGGCCCGCGAGCAGATCAACGCCAAGGCGCCGAAGGAGGGGCCGCGCGCCTACAAGCTGTCGGTCAACGACTTCGTCATCAAGGCGCTGGCGCTCGCGCTGGTGCAGGTGCCTGCGGCCAACGTGACGTGGACCGATGGGGGCACGCTTCGCCACAAGTACGCCGACGTCGGCGTTGCCGTCGCGGTCGAGGGTGGCCTGTTCACGCCCATCATCCGGCACGCCGAGCTCAAATCGCTCTCGGAGATCTCCAACGAGATGAGAGACCTGGCGGAGCGCGCGCGCAAGCGCCGGTTGGCCCCGCACGAGTACCAGGGCGGCACCACGTCGATCTCCAATCTGGGCATGTACGGCATCAAGAGCTTCGAGGCGGTCATCAACCCACCGCATGCGACCATCCTCGCCGTCGGCACCGGGGAGAAGCGCCCGATTGCCGTCGGCGACAAGATCGAGGTGGGGACGGTGATGTCGTGCACGCTGTCGGGCGATCACCGGGTGGTCGACGGAGCGGTCGGCGCCGAGCTCTTGAACGCGCTCAAGATGCTCCTCGAGGAGCCGGTTCGCATGCTGGTTTGATCCGCCTGCGTCCTGGATTTCTTCGGGCCAGCCGTTGCCATCCGGCCACGCTGCCCTGATTCGTCCACAGAAACAGCCCAGTTTTCCCGCAAACTGCAGGGCCAAACGGTTGTGCTTGCCTTGCGGCTGCCTGCAATGGGGAATAGGAGTCGCAGGCAGAACAACAATGTAGCGCGAGAGCGTCAACTCGGCAGGTCATTCGGGGGTGTTGCTCATGTCAATGAACAAGCGCGCTGCGGCGGCAATCGCAGGACTCGCCGGCTTGATACTTTCAGGTTGTGCCGGCGAGGGCGGAATGGACAGCATCTTCACGACGGGCTCGATCGGCTCGTCGGCTGCGTCCGAGCCCAGAGTCGATCCCGCTTGCGTGACGCTGTCGTCGCGCATCGAGGCCCTCCGCAAGGAAGGGATTGGCGAGAAGATCGAGAAGGCTGCCGCCAAGAAATACAAGATGACCCAGGCGGACCTGAACAAGGCGGACCAGTTGACGAAGGCCAACGCCGAGTTCCAGATGAAGTGCTCGCCGGGCCTGCCGAGATCCGCGGATATCAGCAGCGATGTGGAGCCGGTGTCCGCTCCGCCGCCGGCCAAGACGAAGGGGTCGCCGCGCGCGTTCAATTCAGCCGAGCCGGTGACCGGCCTCTGAATGTTGCCTTCGTGCAAAGCGAAGGTGCAACGGCGCCACGCCGTGCTGTTCGCGATGAGCGATGCTCGAGCTTCAAGCTTGGCTGTTCGCGCGATGCTGCAATGAAGCCACAGCGACCTGCAGCACGGTTGAAAAATCCGCCCGGTTATGTTTCGTAAGCGTCGGCGACACATGGGCTGAGAGAGGGAACAAGTGGTGGCCCGCACGATGTCGAGAACGATCAGGGTTGTCGTTGCCGTAGCCGCCGTGGCGATGCTGGCCGGTTGCGCAGACGGGGATGGCTACGGAGGCGATCCGGGCGCCGTGCCGCTGGCATCCGGGCAAAGTTGCGGCACCATAAGGTCGGAGCTCGACGCGCTCGACCGCAAGGGCACGCAGGCGAAGGTGGAGGCGGCCAGCGCCGGCAAGAAGCTGTCGCCCAAGGACAAGGGTGACGTGGACAGGTACAACACCCTTCTCAACCAGTATCTCGGTGCGCGCTGTCACGCCTGAGGGCGCTGACCATGACGCCCAGATCGGCTTTGCGCTAGGGTTCGGGACAGAGTTGAATGAGGGGCCTCGGGGATCGTCCGGGGCCCAATGGCGTTTCGGGGGCACGCCGCCACAGGGACGCTTCCTCGCATGGCTGACCAGAGCTTCGACATCATCGTCATCGGTGCCGGCCCCGGCGGCTATGTCGCTGCGATACGGGCCGCCCAGCTCGGCTTCAAGACCGCTATCGTCGAGCGCGACTACCTGGGGGGCATCTGCCTGAACTGGGGCTGCATTCCAACGAAGGCGCTGCTGCGGTCGGCCGAAGTGTTCCACTACCTGCAGCACGCCAAGGACTACGGCCTGACCGCCGAGAAGGTCGGCTTTGACGCGAAAGCCATCGTGGAACGTTCCCGCAAGGTGTCCAGGCGCCTCAACGACGGCGTCGGCTTTCTCATGCGCAAGAACAAGATCGCGGTGATCTGGGGAGAGGCCGCTATTCCCGCCCCGGGGCACGTCGCCGTCAAGGCTTCCAAGAGCGCGCCGCCGAAAGGGGCGCTTGGCCCTGGAGACTATCAGGCCAAGCACATCATCATTGCCACCGGTGCGCGCCCCCGCGTGCTGCCCGGCCTGGAGCCCGACAAGAAGCTGGTCTGGACCTACTTCGAGGCGATGGTGCCGCCGGCGGTGCCAAAGTCGCTGCTGGTCGTCGGTTCCGGCGCCATCGGCATCGAGTTCGCCTCCTTCTTCCGCACCCTGGGAGCGGAGGTGACAGTGGTGGAGGTGCTGCCGCAGATACTCCCCGTGGAGGATGCCGAGATCGCGGCTTTCGCCCGCAAGAGCTTCGAGCGGCAGGGCATCAAGATCCTGACCGGCGCCAAGGTGACGAACCTCGAGAAGCAGGCAAACGGCGTGATTGCCGCCATCGACGATGGCAGGGGGGGCACGCAGCGGCTCACGGTAGAGCGCGTGATCTCCGCCGTCGGCGTGGTCGGCAACATCGAGAACCTGGGTCTCGAGAAACTCGGCGTGAAGACCGAGCGCGGCACTGTCGTGATCGACGGCCACGGCCGCACCAGTGTGCCGGGCATCTATGCCATCGGCGACGTGGCGGGTCCGCCCATGCTGGCCCACAAGGGTGAGCACGAGGGCGTGGTGTGCGTCGAGGCCATCAAGGGGCTCGACCCGCATCCCATCGACAAGCTGAAAATTCCGGGCTGCACCTATTGCACGCCGCAGATCGCCAGCGTCGGGCTGACGGAGGCGGCAGCGAAGGCCCAGGGCCGCGAGATCCGCGTCGGGCGGTTCCCATTCGTGGGCAACGGCAAGGCGATTGCTCTGGGTGAGGACCAGGGGCTCGTGAAGACGATCTTCGACGCCAAGACCGGCCAGCTCATCGGCGCCCATCTGGTCGGCGCGGAGGTGACGGAGCTGATCCAGGGCTTCGTGATCGCCATGCAACTCGAGACCACCGAGGAGGACCTGATGCACACGGTCTTCCCCCACCCCACGCTCTCCGAAACGATGCACGAGAGCGTGCTCGATGCCTTCGGACGGGTGATCCACGTCTGATCGGGCGCCGACGGAGCAATCCACGCCAGCGGTTAACCACGATTGCTGCGCTGCGAGAGAGCCGCGGAGTCGCGGCTCGACGGGCTTTGGCGAGTCAGTCAGATTCGGCCCCAGGCGAACCGCTCGCGTCGGCGTGCGCGTGCATCCTTCCTGCGGGCGGTCGCGACGGAGGTTCACATGAACATGAACGCCCAGCAGATCATCATCATGGCCGTTATCGGCATCGTCGCCGGTTGGCTGGCAAGCCTTGTGGTCGGCGGCGGCGGCCTGCTGCGCTACCTCATCACCGGTCTCATCGGCGCGTTCGTCGGCGGATTCCTCTTCAACGCTGCCGGCTGGAAGCTCAATCTCGGTAGCCCGATCGTCGATCAGATCGTGGTCTCCGCCATCGGCGCGATCATCGTCGTCATCCTCGCGCGAGCGATCGCCTGAGGCATTCGCCGCGACGTTGGCAGGCCAACGGCTCGAACGTCACTTCTCCCCGAACACGCGGGCGAAGATCGTATCGACGTGCTTCAGGTGATAGGCAAGATCGAACAAGGCCTCGATCTCCGCCGGCGGCAGCGCCCGCGTGACCTCGGGGTCCGCCTTGAGTCGCGCCAGGAAGTCGGGGCCGGCCTTGTTCAGGTCCTGCCACACGCCCATCGCGTGACGCTGCACGATGCGATAGGCCTCCTCGCGGGCAATGCCTTTTTGCGTCAGGGCGATCAGCACGCGCTGCGAGTGGATCAGGCCGCCCAGCCGGTCGAGGTTTCGGCCCATGTTCTCGGGGTAGACGACGAGCTTGTCGATCAGGCCCGTCATTCGGCTCAGGATGAAGTCCAGCGTGACCGTCGCGTCGGGCCCGATCATGCGCTCGACCGAGGAATGCGAGATGTCGCGTTCGTGCCAGAGCGCGACGTTCTCCATTGCGGGCAGGCAATAGCCGCGGACCATGCGGGCCAGCCCCGAGATATTCTCCGACCCCACCGGATTGCGCTTGTGCGGCATGGCGGAGGACCCCTTCTGGCCCTGCGAGAAATACTCCTCCGCCTCCAGCACCTCGGTGCGCTGGAGATGGCGGATCTCCACCGCCAGCCGCTCCAGCGATGAGGCGATGATCGCCAGCGTGGCAAAGTAGACGGCGTGCCGGTCGCGCGGGATCACCTGCGTGGAGATCGGTTCCGGGGTGAGGCCGAGCTTCTCCGCGATGTAGGCTTCCACCCGCGGATCGACATTGGCGAAGGTGCCGACGGCTCCCGACATAGCGCAGGTGGCGACCTCGGCGCGGGCGCGCACAAGGCGCTCTCGGCCCCGCGCGAACTCGGCGTAGGCCTGGGCCAGCTTCAGGCCGAACGTGGTCGGCTCGGCGTGGATGCCGTGGCTGCGGCCGACCGTGGGCGTGAGCTTGTGCTCGAGAGCGCGGCGCTTGATCGCGGTCAGCAGCCCGTCCAGGTCCGCCAGCAGCAGGTCCGCCGCGCGCACGAGCTGCACGCTGAAGCATGTGTCGAGGACGTCGGAGGAAGTCAGCCCGGCGTGGATGAAGCGCGCCTCGGGTCCCACGTGCTCGGCCAGATGCGTGAGGAAGGCGATGAAGTCATGCTTCACCTCCCGTTCGATCGTATCGATGCGCGCCACATCGAATTTCGCGGCTGAGCCTTTCTCCCAGATGGTCTTGGCGGCGCTCTTGGGGATCAGGCCGAGGTCGGCCATGGCGGCCGCCGCATGCGCCTCGATCTCGAACCAGATGCGGAAGCGCGTTTCGGGCGCCCAGATCGAGGCCATCTCGGGACGTGTGTAGCGGGGTATCATGGCCGCCTTTCAGTCTCGGCGCGGGACCCGACCTGAGCGACTCGGGTGAACACGCGCCCGTCGCGCCCCGAACGAACGCCGCAGCCTGCGAGGCCGCGCATCAGCGGATGGGAGGCCTAGCAGAGACGCTCTGGCGCATCAATCGCAAGTTCGTCATATAGTGGGGGACATCCCAACGCCCTGCAACCTCCGACAACCCCGAGACGCACCTTGAACGGTTCTCCTACCGCCGACGTGATCGTGCTCGGCGCCGGCATCGTCGGCGTCTCCACCGCCCTGCACCTGCAGAAGCGCGGGCGCAACGTCGTTCTCGTCGACCGGCGCGGTGCCGGCGAGGAAACGAGCTACGGCAATACCGGCATCATCCAGCGCGAGGGGGTGGTGCCCTACCCCTTTCCGCGCCAGCTGGGTCTCATGGCGCAGTATGCGCTCAACCATCGCCCCGAGGCCAACCTGCACTGGAGCGCGCTGCCGCGCATCGCACCGTGGCTCCTTCGCTACTGGGCCTCCTCCACGCCTGAGCGCCTGGCCGCCACCGCACGGGCGGCGCGCCCGCTGATCGAGCGCTGCGTGATCGAGCACGAGGCACTGATGGTGGACGCAGGCATTGCCGGCATGATGCGGCGTACCGGCTATCTGCGCTTCTATCGCACGGCGGCGGCGCTGCAGGCCGAGATCGTCAAGGATCAGGAGTGGCGCAAGACCTACGGCATCAACTTCGAGGTCGTGGACGCGGCGCAGTTGGCCGAGCTCGAGCCGCATCTGCGCGGGTCGGAGGCCGGCGGTGTGTGGATGCCGCAGCCCGTCAGCGTGGCAGACCCCTCCGGCGTGTCGAAAGCCTACGCCCGGTTGCTCGTGGAGCGTGGCGGCCGTTTCCTTCAGGGGGACGCGCGCACGCTTGCTCCCTCCCGCGGCGGCTGGCGCGTGACGACGGCGGATGGCCCCGTGGACGCGCCGGCTGCCGTCGTGGCGCTCGGGCCTTGGTCCGATGACGTGCTGCGCCCGCTCGGCTACCGCATCCCGCTGGGTGTCAAGCGCGGCTATCACATGCACTTCAAGGCGGAAGGCAATGCCACGCTCAACCGGCCGATCATCGATGTGCAGTACGGCTACGCGCTGACCCCGATGGTGAAGGGCATACGGCTCACCACGGGCGCCGAGTTTGCGTTGAGGGACGCACCGCCGACGCCGGTGCAGCTCGGAAAGTCGGAACCGTTGGCGCGCGAGATTTTCCCGCTGGGTGCGCGCGTCGATGCCGAACCGTGGCTCGGGCGGCGCCCATGTCTTCCCGACATGCTGCCGATGGTGGCGCGCGCCCATAGCCACGACGGCTTGTGGCTCAACTTCGGCCACCACCACCTGGGCTTCACCATGGGGCCCGTGACGGGACGCCTGCTGGCCGAAATGCTGACCGGCGAGCAGCCCTTCACCGATCCCGAGCCCTACCGGTCCGACCGGTTCTAGCCACGGGCGGTGCCCAGCAGGCGCCAGGACCGGTGCAGGTCGCGATACAGCAGGGGGCGCACGCGAAGGGGGCCGCACCCGCTGCCGGTCCAGGCGCCGCCGCTGTCCAGGCACGCCTTGACCAGGTTGTCGCGTCGCGCCTGCCAGCCCAGCAGCGCGAGCAAGGCGAGCATGATCAGGCATGCCGCAATCAGCCGGCCGCGGCTCATCGCGTGACGTCCTTGGCGATGCCGGCGAAACGATCCTTCCAGGCCGGCAAGGCGCCGGGAAAAGGCAGGGCGGTGGCTTCATACACGCCCCGTGCAACGGCCCTGGCGAGGCAATCGGCGGCGGCGTGGCCGATCTCGGTCAGGTCGTGCGCGGCATCGCGCAGAGGTCGTCGCAAGGTTGCCGCCGCAAATACCGTATCACCGTCCATGGGCGCATGTGCCGGGCGGATCGCACGCGCAAACCCATCGTCGGCCATGATGGCCAAGCGCTTCGCCTGCACCTTGGTCAGACAGGCGTCGGTGACGACGAGGGCGATGGTGGTGGAGGGCGGCGCGCCGCCTTTGACGCGCATGCGCAGGGCCTCAGGCGTCACCTGCGGCGGATGGCCGACACCGCCGAACTCGTCCCCGATCTCGCTTGCGGCGGCCCAGAAGTGCGGGCCATCGCCGATGATCGCCGAGCCGACCGCGTTGACGACGACGATGGCGCCCACGGCAAAACCCGATGCGGTCGTTGCACTGGCCGATCCGAGGCCGCCCTTGAGCGTGGCGGTGGTCGCTCCGTAACCACCGCCCACGGTGCCGAGCTCGAAGCGGCCGCTCGCGGCCGCCTCGGTTGCCCGCCAGCCGAGCTCCCAATAGGGCGGCATGCGCCCCCAGTCCTTGTCGCCACCATTCGTCAGGTCGAAGACGATGGCCTGCACCGCGATCGGCACGCTCACGGCACCGACGCGGACGCCCCGGCCCTGCCGGCGCAGCACGGAGAGTGCGCCGCCTGCCGCGTCGAGGCCGAATGCGGAGCCACCCGAGAGGAGGACGGCGTCGACGCCCGGAACGGTCATTTCAGGCTCCAGCAGCGCCGTCTCACGGCCGCCGGGGGCGCCGCCACGGCCACTCATGGATGCGACGTTAGCCGTATCGAACACGATGGCCGTTACGCCCGAGGCGACGCGTTCGTCCTGGGCATGGCCGACTCGCACGCCGTCGATGTCGGTAATGAGATTGAGAGCTGGAGCCACGCTGATCTCGGACGCAGTTGATCTCTTCGCGGCAGAGGAACGAGCGCCCCCTTATAGCCTGTAGCCCAGAGATTGACAGCTCAGCGCCCACGCTCGCAAGGCGTGTCGCCGGCTGTCGCGGCGAGGAGGGACTGGCAGGCCTGCAGCTCGGCGAAAATGGTGCGCAGCGCGCCGACCTCCAGCGCGTTGAGCCGCATCGGCGCCGGTGGCGGCCGTACGGTATCGGCCGCACGCCTGCCGGCGCGACCGGCACCAGCCGTCGCGGCCGCTCCCGCCATCTTGACATGATCGACGCCGCGCTCGCGCAGCAGGCGCTGCACGCCCTCGATCTTATAACCCGAGTTCTGCAACAGGTCGCGAATACCCTTGAGCAGCTCCACGTCCGCCGGACGGTAGAGGCGCCGACCGCCCCCGCGCTTCATGGGCTTGAGCTGGGGGAACTTGACCTCCCAGAAGCGCAGGACGTGCTTCTTGACACCCAGCTCCTGCGCCACCTCGCCGATATTGCGAAACGCTTCCGCCGCCTTTGACAAGGCACACCCCGCCGCAAAATTGAGATGCCGTCTCTACTCGGCCGCGCTGCGCCGGATGAGGCCGGCATTGATGCGCTGCTTCATGATGTTGCTGGGCCGGAAGATCAGTACGCGCCTGGGGGTGATCGGCACCTCCTGGCCCGTCTTCGGGTTGCGCCCGATGCGCTCGCCCTTCTTGCGGATGCCGAAGGAGCCGAACGACGACAGCTTGACCGGCTTGCCGGCCGCGAGGCTCGCGGAAATCTCATGCAGGATCAGCTCCACCAGGTCCTGCGACTCGTTGCGCGGCAGTCCGACTTTCTGGACGACGGCCTCCGCGAGATCCGCACGCGTGAGTGTTTTGCCACCCATGGTAAATTCCGCCCCTCCCCAGCTCCCAACCGCTTAAGATGCTAGCGGCGGTATTTTCCGGGGTCAATAACAACCGGCTGATATTCCAAGCTTAAATCGAAGGGTGTGGACTTTTACCAACGCGCCAGGGCGGCGCCCCAGGTGAGCCCGCCTCCCATGGCCTCCATCAGGACGAGCTGGCCCTCCTCGAGACGATGCTCTTCCACGGCCTGGTTGAGAGCCAGAGGAATGGAAGCGGCAGACGTGTTGCCGTGCTTGGCCAGCGTATAGACGATCTTGTCGCGGTGGATTCCCAGGCGGTTGGCGATGCCGTCAAGGATGCGCTTGTTGGCCTGATGGGGCACGAACAGATCGATCTCGGAGGGTGCGAAGCCCGACATCACCAGCGTCTCCTCGATGACACCGGCGATCTTCTGCACGGCGTGGCGAAAGACCTCGCGGCCGTTCATGCGCAGATGACCGACGGTCTTGGTGGAGCCTGGCCCGCCGTCGACGTAGAGGAGCTCCTCGAAGCGCCCGTCCGAGCGAACGCGCGTGGCCAGGATGCCGCGATCATCGCGCGTGCCGAGCTGGGTCTGCGCCTCCAGGACGATCGCACCAGCGCCATCACCGAACAGGACGCAGGTGCCGCGATCCTTCCAGTCGAGGATGCGCGAGAAGGTCTCCGCACCCACCACGACGGCGCGCTTGAACTGGCCGGTCTTGAGGAAATTGTCGGCGATGGATACGGCATAGACGAAGCCGGAGCACACGGCCTGAACGTCGAAGGCGGCACCCTTGTTGATGCCGAGCCCGGCCTGAATGCGCACACCGGTTGCGGGAAAAGTGCGGTCCGGCGTCGACGTCGCACAGACGACGAGATCGATATCGATGGGATCGATGCCGGCCCGCACCAGCGCCTGGCGCGCGGCGGCGATGCCGAGATCCGATGTCAGCTCACGGTCGTCGGCGATGTGGCGCTGCTCGATGCCGGTGCGCTCGCGGATCCATTCGTCGCTCGTGTCGACGATGTGCGAGAGGTCCGCGTTCGTCATGACCCGCTTGGGCAGGTACGCCCCGACGCCCCGGACCACTGACCGGATCACTGCCACCTCACACCTCTCAAATCGCTCGTGCAGCAATGACATGCCGCAAGCGATGTCAAGTTGTCGGCCTGCCGCATCACGATGATCCGCGCACTTGCTGTGGCTCGTTCAGCTTGCCGTGCAGGGCGTCGAGATCCGCGGCCAACCGCTCGATCACGCGGCTCTCGGCCATCTGGTAGCCGACCTCGATGGCACTGGCGAAACCAACAGCGTCGGTGCCGCCATGGCTCTTGATGGCGATGCCGTTGAGGCCGAGGAACGGCCCGCCATTGAAGCGGCGCGGGTCCATCCGGTCCTTGAGCGCCCGCAGGCCCTTTTGGGCGAGCACGGCTCCGAGCTGCGCACTGAGCGAGCTCGTCAGGGCCTCGCGGATCCAGGCCGCCATCTGCTTGGCGGTCCCTTCCGCGGTCTTCAAGGCGATATTGCCGGCGAAGCCTTCCACCACGATCACGTCAGCGACACCCTGGCCGATCTGGTCGCCTTCGACGAAACCGCAATAGTCGATCGGCAGCTCGGTGTCCTTGAGCAGGGCGTGCGCCTGCTTGACCTCCTCGATGCCCTTGATTTCCTCCACCCCGATGTTGAGGAGGCCGACGCGCGGCCGCTCCTTGTGGAGCACGGCGCGGGCCATCGCGGCCCCCATCAGCGCGAACTCCACGAGCTGGCCGGCGGTCGCGCCGATGTTGGCGCCGAGGTCGAGA
>DATFCC010000370.1:0-13862 GCA_035253505.1 Hyphomicrobiaceae bacterium | reverse complement strand
GCGCCAGCCTGCCGGAGGAGGCGGACGACGTCCTCGACGAGCGGCAAGCCGGTAACGCCGGCGCCGGGGTTTTCGAGAAGAAAGAAACGACGGCGCATTGGGCTTCGGTGCGTTGGGCCGGCTGTGCAGCCTGCGTTATAGCATCGAGCTGAGGCGGAGCACGCGCCCGGAGGCTGAGCATGTCGAGCATCAAGGAATCGGCCCGCGCCTACGAGCACGCTTGCGCAAGGGGCTGGGGCGCGAGCTGGTCGAAGCGGATCTCCGGCACAGGCACGACAGGCTGGCCCGCACCCCTTTCTCGTTCCTGCGCGGCACCTACTGGCGCGGGGCGGAGACCATCTTCGAGGTGTGCCCGGACCTCAAGGCCGCTCCTGTGGTGCTGGCGGTCGACGACATCCACCTGGAGAATTTCGGCACCTGGCGGGACGTCGAGGGCCGCCTGGTGTGGGGCGTCGGCCGAGAAAGGCAGCATCTCCCTGCTCCCCACGCCGCATGCTCCAGGGCATGGGCCTGGAGCATGCAAGCGTGCATCTGGGCACGGACAATCGCCGCGCGGCCGTCATCCGCGACCTCAATCGGCGCACCTCAGGATGGCTTGCCGACAACGCCAAGCGGGCAGCCGCTGCGGTGACGTCGGATCATGCGGCCCGGGCTCGCCAGGCGGAAGGGCGGGCCCGGGCGCAACAGCACTCCCTGCCGGCTGCCACCTGTCACATGCCTGTGACGAGAATCCGCTTCTGTCGCGCCATGACAGCGGCGCTGATGGACCGGACCGTATGCTTCAAGTTCCGCACTCGGGTGCGGACACTGTTCATCTCGGATGTGCATCTCGGCACGCGCACGGCCCAGGCGCACCGGCTGCTCGAGTTCCTCAAGCAGTACGAGGCCGACACCGTCTACCTCGTGGGCGACATCATCGACTTCTGGAAGGTGCGGCGCGGCCCCGTCTGGGCGCAGTCGCACAACGACGTGCTGCAGAAGCTCATGCGTCGGGTCCGCAAGGGTACCCGCCTCGTCTACATTCCCGGCAATCACGACGAGTGCCTGCGCGACTACGTCGGACTGCACTTCGGCGGCGTCGAGATCCACCGCGATCTCGTGCACACCACGATGAGCGGGCAACGCTATCTGGTGTTGCACGGCGACGAGTTCGATGTGATCGTGCGGGTGGCCAAGTGGCTGGCCTTCCTCGGCGATCGCGGCTACGAGCTGGCGCTGTGGCTCAACAACCCGCTGAACTGGGTGCGGCGCCACCTGGGTCTCGGCTACTGGTCGCTTTCGGCCTACCTCAAGTACCGGGTCAAGTCGGCGGTCAACTTCATCGGCGCCTTCGAGGAGGCCGTCGCCACCGAGGCCCGTCGCCGCAAGGTCGATGGGGTCATCTGCGGCCACATCCACCATGCGGCCGACCGCAGGATCGAGGGCGCCCACTACCTCAACTGCGGCGACTGGGTCGAGAGCTGCACCGCCATCGTGGAAACGCACGAAGGTGAATTGCGCCTCGTCGACTGGGCCGCCCGTGAGACAGCAGCCGCCGCCGCGGCCTGACCTGCGCAGGCGCCGGACATCCTCGCTGCCCCTGCAACCATCGTCCTGCTTCCCGCCGCAATGGTAGAGTCGATTGGACGCGTCGGAGAACGCGTCAATGTTTCGCTGTGTTCGTCTCGCAAGCCACCTTGGGCCGATCCCGAGGGCGGCTCTTTTCTTTTTCGGCCTCGCGGTATTCTCTGCCACTGCAAGCAACGCCCTCTATGCCCAGAGGGCTGGCGCGCAGCTTGCGGTGTCCCCGTCCGGCGGCGTCCCCGGCTTCCGAGCGCAGATGGCTTTCCCGCCACTGGCACCCTCGGGCGGGCCGAGCGCCCATGCCTGCCGGCCACCGGCGACGCTCTGCAGTGCAACCATCAAGGCTCTCGAGCAGGGCGCCTTCCTCGATTTCCGCGCCAGCCAGGAGGGCGAGCGGGCCGCCATCCGCCTGCTGGCGCCCTTCGACGTCGTGCGCGTCGATGCACTCGACCGCACCCGCTGTCCGGCGAAGCTGTGCGCTGGTCACGTCGCCCTCGAAGGCCTGCTGGCCGACCTGATGCGCGACGGCTATCTCACCCACAACGTTGTCCTCTACCCTGCCAGCGCCATGCTGACGCTGCGCACCGAGAGAATCGGGCGCGACACCAAGGTGCTGAAGGGCGCCTGCCGGTTCAATCTCGACACCAAGTGCGTCGACAGCAATACATGGCTGCAGGAGGACCAGCGCCTTGGCGGCCCGTGCGGCTTCGCCCAGACGCGCGTGTTCGTGGCGGCTTCCTTCGCACCAGAATTCGTCGCCGCCTCCGGTTTCGCGCCGGCCGGCTCCGGCCCCGCGGCAGGCGCTGAAACGCTGCGCCTTTCCGCATTCGATGCTGCCGCCGTCAAGGTCTACGAGCTTGTCTACGTCCACAAGCTGTGCCGGAACGAGATGGCTCTGGTGAGGAACGGCTGACGACGACGCGCGCAAGAGGCGCCGGCCTCGCGCGATCACCGCGCCTCGCTACAGGCGACGAAGCGCGCGGCCGAACCGGGTCTACCCGTTCACAAGCTGGAAGGTCTGCTCCGCCAGCAACCGTTTGTCGTGCCATATCTGAAGCGTCCACGTGCCGGGGACCTTGGTCCACGCCGACCCGATGGTCCAGAAGTAGTTCCTGCTCCTCCCGATCCGCCACGTATCGTTGTATTCGTCCTTGAACTTGGCGATGCCGGTCGCCGGGTTCACGAGCCCGGGCCGCGGATAGAGCCATACGATCCTGACGGTCATGGGGCGATCGGGCGGGGACCCCTGCAGCCGCATATGAGCACCGAAGATCAGGTCGTCCTCGGTGTTGTACAGCGTTATGGTCGACGTTCTTCTGATGATTTTGACTTCATCGTAGTTGACCCGCTGGCCCGATGAAATGTTTGCGTCCTTTTCGAGTTTCTGCTTGTCGGCGCTCATGATGCCGTAGCTGAGGATCTCGATGCCGTCGATGCGCTGAGCGTGAGCGCCGGCCGACATTCCGAGCACAAACGATAGCAGCACTGCAATGTAGCGAAGCATCTTGACCCCCACACCGGTTGCTCAAGCCCGGGACTGCGGTGGGAGGATATCGCGTCCCGCTGCTCGCGGACAGGGGTGGCGTAGGCGGAGGATTGCCAGAAAAATGTTTTGCCGGGCGACTAGACGGGGCCTCGCGCCTGCGGCACCCCTAGACGGCACAAAACTGGAGGAACACCCATGGGATTGGCTATGAGGATGGGGCCGGCGATGCTGGCAGCCGCTGCGATGGCGGGTGGCGCCGGCGCGGCGCTCGCCTTTGACGTCAAGGAAGTCGGAAGCTTTCACGTCGGCGGCGAGCAGCTCACGCTGCAAGGCCTGCCGACCAAGGAACTCGTCTACACCGCGGGCGGCCCGCCCACCAAGATGGACCCGAACGGCGACTTCCACACCGGCCAGATGTACGTCCAGTACGTCAAGCTGGCCAATCCGAAGGCGCGCTATCCGCTGCTGTGGCACGGCGGCGGTCTGACCGGCGTCACCTGGGAAACGAAGCCGGACGGAAAGCCCGGCTGGCAGATGTATTTCCTCAATGCCGGCCACGATGTCTACGTGTCCGACGCCGTGGAGCGCGGGCGCGCCTCCTGGTCGCGCTTCCCCGAGGTCTACACAAGCGAGCCGGTCTTTCGCACGAAGAAGGAGGCGTGGGAGGCCTTTCGCATCGGGCCGGACGGCTCCTACGCGACCGATCCGGCCAAGCGCGTGGCGCATCCGGGACAGAATTTCCCGATCGCGGCCTTCGACCAGTTCGCCATGCAGAGCGTTCCGCGCTGGGTCAGCAACGATGCCAAGACGCAGGCGGCGTACAATGCCCTCGTCGCCAAGATCTGCCCGTGCGTCATCGTCGTGCACAGCCAGGGTGGCAATTTCGGGTTCAATGCGGCCATCAATGCTCCCGACAAGGTCAAGGCGCTGGTCGCCGTCGAACCTTCTGGCGCACCACCCGAGACGGCCAACCTCGCCGCAGTCAAGGACGTGCCGCAGCTCATCCTGTGGGGCGACTTCATCGCGCAAAGCGAACTGTGGACGAAGCTCAGCCAGGCATCCATCAAATATCACAAGGCGCTTTCCGGCATCGGCGGCAAGGTCGACTTCGTGTCGCTTCCTGAGAAGGGCATCAAGGGCAACGGCCACATGCTGATGATGGACACCAACTCCGACCAGGTGGCGGAGGTGGTCCAGAAGTGGATGGCGGATCGCGGGCTCATGCAGTAGGTCAAGCATGCCGGCAGCCCGGAAGGGCCGCCGGCATTCGCCGCGCTGCACCCGTTGACCGGGCGTGTGCGGTCGTGCTCCATCGTTTCGGCAACAGCCCGGAGCGCGAAGCCATGGCAACGCCAGCGGAAGACCCGATCGTCATCGTCGGCATGGCCCGGACAGCCATCGGCGGATTCCAGGGCGCTTTCACCAGCCTCTCCGCGCCTGCGCTGGGCAGCGCGGCCATCACGGCGGCCGTCTCGCGCGCGGGTCTGAAAGCGGACGACGTGAGCGAGGTGCTGATGGGGTGCGTGCTTCCGGCGGGCCTGGGCCAGGCGCCGGCGCGGCAGGCGGCTCTCGGCGCCGGTATGCCGCAGTCGGTACCCTGCACCACCGTCAACAAGATGTGCGGCTCGGGCATGAAGACCGTCATGCTGGCCTACGACGGCCTGCATGCCCGCCCCAACGACATCGTCGTCGCCGGCGGCATGGAGAGCATGACAAACGCACCCTACCTGCTGCCGAAGATGCGCGGCGGCGCCCGGCTGGGGCACGCCGAGGTGAAGGATCACATGTTCCTCGACGGCCTGGAGGATGCTTACGACAAAGGCCGGCTGATGGGCACGTTCGCCGAGGACACCGCGCAGCATTACCAGTTCACGCGCGAGGCGCAGGACGCCTACGCCACGGAGAGCCTGCAGCGAGCCAAGGCCGCCAATGAGGACGGCTCCTTTGCGAGGGAGCTCGTGGCCGTCGCGGTCAAGGGCCGCTCGGGTGCCACCGAGGTGATGCGGGACGAGCAGCCCTTCACCGCCGACCCGGCCAAGATCCCGAAGCTAAAGCCCGCCTTCCGCGAAGGCGGCACAGTGACGGCCGCCAACTCCAGCTCCATATCGGACGGCGCCGCGGCGCTCGTACTGATGCGCGCCAGCGAGGCGCGCCGCCGCAAGCTCGAGCCGCTGGCGCGCATTGCAGGCGTGAGCAGCGTCGCGCAGGCGCCTGCCTGGTTCACGACCGCACCCGTCGCAGCGATCAGGCAGGTCCTCGCCCAGGTCGGCTGGAGCGCGGGCGATGTCGGTCTCTATGAAATCAACGAGGCGTTCGCCGTCGTTCCGCTGTGCGCCATGCGCGACCTGGGACTGCCGCGCGACAAGGTCAACGTGCACGGCGGCGCCTGCGCGCTGGGCCATCCGATCGGCGCGTCCGGCGCACGCATTCTCGTCACCCTGCTCGCCGCGCTCGAGAAGCACGGCGAGACGAAGGGCGTCGCCTCGCTGTGCATCGGCGGCGGCGAGGCGACCGCCGTCGCTGTCGAGCGCTGGCAGTAGCGCACGGCAATCCCGGGTCTGCGCTACGCGAGCCCGCGCAGGAACTGGACGCGACGCGTGGCGGCCTCGATCAGGAGGTTGTGGTCGCTGCCGGCGAGGATCAGCCGTGCGCCCATGCCGATGTAACGGCTCGCGACCTCCTGGTCATACACGCCGCCCATGCCCAGCACCTTGTTGTGCCGGCGGCAGGCATCGGCCACGGTCGCGTACGCCGCCTTCACGCGGTCGTGCCCGACCTGGCCGGCGATCCCCATCTCCAGGGTAAGATCGTTGGTGCCGATCAGAAGGGCGTCGATACCCTCGATCGCCGCGATCTTGTCGGCGTTCTCCACGGCCTGCGGTGTCTCGATCATCGGGATGATCAGGATCTCGGCATTGAGTGTGCGCTGCGCCTCGAGCGCGGCCGGCGGACGATAGCCGAACTGGGCCGGCGGCCCACCCGTGCTGCGATGACCCATCGGATGGAAGCGGAACGCCGCCACCAGGCTGCGCGCCTGCTCGACCGTGTCCACGTGCGGAACGACGATGCCGAGCGCGCCGTTGTCCAGCGCCCGCGTGCCCTCGTCGAGCGCGCCTGAGCAGATGCGCACGATCGGCGCCACGCCCGTCGGCAGCGCCGCCAGGCAGATCTGCGAGATGTCGTGGGAGGAAATCACCCCGTGCTCGGAATCGATGAACAGCCAGTCGTAGCCTGCAGCCTTGGCGAGCATCGGCACGGCGGATCCACGCAGGTGGTGCACGCCGAGCCCCAGTGACATCTCGCCGGCACGGATCCTCTTCAGCGCGTCGCTGCACATTACGGGCATGATGTTTCCTCAGCCTATCGGGAAAAGCGCGCCCCTCTGGCGCTCGGCCAAGTCTAGCCCCTGTAGCTTGCGACCCTGAAGTTGAAATAGTAGGCGGGAGCCATGAACCAGAGATTGAGCATCAGGTTCACGATCCATTCCCAGCCGTGGGTTTGAAAGCTGAAGTCCTGTGGTATCACCGCGTCGAGCGCGATGCCCACACACGGCTCGAGCAGCAACAGCGGGAACAGCCAGCGCCATATGCGTGCGACGGACTCCCCTCTCTCGAGGGCGTGAATGGCTATCCCTGCCGCGACCAGGGACTGGGCCGCCGCCGAATAGACGATGAACGCCGGGGGATATCCCACCTGCACGTTGTCGGCGTGCAAGGCATAGGCGAACACGGCATAGAGCGCCGCGTAGGCCAGGAGGATCATGCACCACGGTGTCATATCGATTGTCGCCCGCGGCCGTCTCAACCCACCACCCGGTGCCGCCAGACCTTGCGCGCCAGCATGATGATGCCCGGCAGGAAGACGAGGTCGGCGAGCAGCGAGGCGAGCAGCGTCGTGCCGCAGATGAAGCCGAACAGGCGCAGCGACGGCAGATCGGAAAACACGGTAACCCCGAGGCCGAACGCCAGCACCAGCGTGGTGAGGATGATGGCGGGGCCAACCAGCACCCGTGCCCTCCGGATGGCGACATCGGCTCGGGGCTCGACACGTTCCTCCAGGCTCAGGCGATTGAAGAAATGAATGAGAGAGTCGATCGCGAGGCCGAATATCACCAGCAGCGCCACCACGGAAGCGAACTCCAGCCCGCCCCCGCCGGCCCAGATGATGGCGCCCGAGGCGACCACGGGGAACAGGCCGGGCAGCAGGCTGACCAGGCCGACGAAGACCGAGCGGAAGGCGATGGCCAGCAGCAGCGCGGCGAACGCCACGCAGATGGGAAGAGCCTCGTTGAGCTGGCCGATCATGCGGGCGCTGTTGCGTGCGGCGATCGCCGGCAGGCCGGTGACGGAAATCGTGTACTGCGGGTACTCCTTGCGCAGGCCGTCGAGGGCATGATCGATCCGCTCCACCACGGGCAGGATCTGGCTGGAATCGATGTCCGGCAGGCGGCCGGTCACCAGAACCGCGTTCTCCTCCTTGGCGATGAAGCGGCGTACGAGGTGCTCGGGCAGCAGCTTGACGAACTTCTGCACGGTCTCGATGCGCTCGTCTCCCGCCTCGCGCAGCCACCGGCGCAGGCTCTCCAGCGACCACACGTTGCCGAGGCCGGCCTGCTTTTCGAGAATTTCATGCGCCTTGGCGATCACCGTCAGCGGACCCGGCGTGAACAGGCCCTCGCCAGTCTTCCATTCGATCATAATGTGCACCGGGTTGGCGCCCGTCAGCTTCTCGTCGATGCGCCCAGTCGCGCCGAGAGCCTGCTCACGGTCGGGAACCTGGTCGGCGAGGCGGTAGCGCGGCTGCAGTTGCAGGTAGGCCCAGCCGCACGTCGTGAAGGCGATGACGGCGGCAAGCGTGGTCACGAAGGGCCGGCGCACCACGCGGTCGACGATCCAGCCGACGATCTCACCGAGCCCGTCCATCAGCCGATCGGCGGGTGAACGATCGCGCGCCAGCTTGGCCTCGTTGCGGATCAGCAATAGGCCGAGCGGCGGCAGCACCAGGATCACGGCCACGAACGAGATGCATACGGCCAGGGCTCCCGCCAGGCCGAAGGTCCGGATCAGCCCCGACTGCGAAAAGAGCAGCGCAAGAAACGACAGCAGCGCCACGCCGTGCGCCAGAACGCAGGCCGGCGCCACCACGCGCACGGCGAACCGTACCGCCTCGCCCTTGCTGTCGCCGTCACGCAGACGAATGCGGATGGCCGACACCATCTGCATGCTGTCGGCGAAGCCCATCACCATGACGAGCGGCGTCATCACGTTGAGGAACAGGTTGAGGCGGAAGCCGAGCCAGCCGAGCAGCCCCAGCGACCACAGCACCGCCAGCACCGGCGGCAGAGCCGCCAGCAGCATGAGCGACACGCGCTTGAAGAATATGACCGCGATGGTGGCGCCGAACAGCAGGCCGAGGCCGTTGTAGAGGATCTGGTCGCGTTCCACCGCGTTGCGGATCTCGAGCTGCATCACCGGCGCGCCCGTGAGCTGAGTCTTGAGCCCGACCGGCTGCAGCTCGTCCTGGAGCTGCTTGGCGATGCCGCCGATGATGGCCTTGGCGCCCTGCTCCTGCACCGCCTTGCGGTCGAGGGCGATGACGGCCAGCGCCAGCTCGCCGTCCGGCGACAGGAACTTGCCCTTGACGATATCGTTCGTGCGCAGTTGCTCGATGATGTTGTCGTAGGCGGGGCCGTCGGGCAGGTCGTCGGGGACGATGGGCGGGGGATAGCCTGCCGCATCCGGCTTGCCGCGCGCTGAGAACATGGAAATGAGGCCGTCGACGCCGTCGGCGAGCTGCAGGTCGACGACGACGCGGCGAAACGCCTCGAGCTGCGGCTTCTTGAGCAGGTCCTTGCCCTCGACCACCACCAGCACGTCGTATTCGCTGGAGGGGAAGCGCCGGTCGATCTCCTCGTAGCGGCGGAACTCCTCGGTGTCGGTGCGGAAGAGCTCGGACAGGGAGTCGTCCACCCGCAGCTTCGTCAGCCCCCAGCCGCCGAGCACCGAGACGAGCAGGATCAGCAGCACGGTGATGGCCGGCGCCGCGAGCCCGATCAGGCCCAGGCGTTCCAGACCGAACGCAAAAGACCGGCGTGGCGGCAGGTCCACACTGGCGTCCATCATCCCCCCGAAGGCGCAGCACCTTGCGATTCGGCATCGTCGCCCGCCGGCCTGCCCGGCGCAAGCCGAGCAAAAGGGCGTAGAGAGGCCAGGTCATTGCCAGAGCAATCGGATTCGCCGATATAGACTCTCGTGCACTGCGGCGGAGTAGCTCGCGATGGCCGACAAGACGCTGGATACCAAGGGGCTCGCCTGCCCATTGCCCATTTTGAAGACCAGGAAGGCTTTGTCGCAACTCCCCGTCGGCGCGAAGCTCGAGGTGCTGGCCACCGATCCGGGCTCCGTTCCGGACTTCACGGCTTTCTGCGAGACCACGGGCAACCTTCTTCTCGAGCAGAGCCACCAGGACGGCGTCTACCGCTTCGTCATCGAGCACCGCGCCTGATTGGTTCCCCCAACACCCACCTCCAATTTGTCATCCTCGGGCTTGTCCCGAGGATCCAGCGTCCCGCATAATGCTTGCACTGATGTTGGAACTCGTGCGATGCGACTCTATTGGGTCTATATACTCGCGAGCAAACCGCGGGGTACTTTGTACATTGGCGTCACGAACGACATTCTCGGGCGCATCGAGCGGCATCGGAATGGCGAGGGCTCAGGTTTCACCAGCAAGTTACAGCGTGGGGATGCTTGTCTACCTCGAGGAGTTTGCCGACATCAATCTTGCGATCCAGCGCGAGAAATCGCTGAAGCGGTACATGCGGGATTGGAAGATCAAGCTGATCGAGCAGTCCAATCCGCAATGGATTGACATCTATCCTGGGCTGCTGGCCCGGCACGGCTAACAGTCGAAGGAGTGTTCGGTGAGCTGGGTCCTCGGGACGAGCCCGAGGATGACATCCTTTGGCTGAGCGCTAGGGGCGCTGAGGAGCGGACAACAATGTCACAGATGCGCTATCGCGTGCTCGGGACCAGCGGCATCCGCGTCTCCGAGCTGTGTCTTGGCACGATGATGTTCGGCGGCCCCACGGACGCCAAGGAGGCCCAGCGGATCATCGATCATGCGGCCGATAGCGGCGTCAACTTCATCGACACCGCCAACGTCTACACCGAGGGGCGTTCCGAGGCGGTCATCGGGCCTGCCATCAAGCAGAAGCGCGACCGCTGGGTGCTGGCGACGAAGGTTGCGCAGTCGACCGGCCCCGATGTCACCGACCGCGGCCTGTCGCGGCGTCATCTCATGCAGGCCGTGGAGGCGAGCCTGGCGCGCCTGCAGACCGATTGGATCGACCTCTACTACATCCATCGCGTCGACGCGGCCACCGGTTGGGAGCAGACCATCGCGGCCTTTGGTGATCTCATCCGGCAGGGCAAGATCCGCGAGTGGGCGCTGTCCAACGTCAAGGCCTGGCACATTCCCCACATCCATCACCTGTGCCGCCAGCTTGGCGTGCCGCAGCCGGCGGCACTGCAGCCCTACTACAACCTCATGAACCGGCAGCCGGAAGTCGAGCTGCTGCCGGCAGCCAAGGCTTTCGGCCTCGGGGTCGTGCCCTACAGCCCGCTGGCGCGCGGGGTCCTGACCGGCAAGTACAAGGTCAACCAGAAGGCCGAGCCGGGCACCCGCGCCGGCCGCCAGGACCGGCGCATGCTGGAGTCCGAGTGGCGGCCCGAAAGCCTCATCATTGCCGAGAAACTCAAGGATCACGCCGAGAAGCGCGGCACGACCCTGGTGGCTTGGGCCGCAGCGTGGGTGCTGAACAATCGCGCCATCAGCTCGATCATCGCCGGCCCCCGCACATTCGAGCAATGGACGAGCTACTTCGCCGCACTCGCCTACCCGTGGACGCCGGAGGACGAGAAGCTCGCCGACAGCCTCGTGGTGCCGGGGCATGCCTCCACGCCCGGCTTCATCGATCCGGCCTATCCGGTCGAAGGCCGCTTCGCGGCCGTCAGCTAGCGTGCGGACGCAGCGGCCACGGCGCACCTTCGACGGCGGCTGGGACGGCCTTGGCCATGATGGCGGGCAGGGCTAACGGCTCGAACGTGCCAGGACCTGCATGAGCTCGTCGACCTTCCGGCGCTGCTCCCTGGCATCGCCCTGGCGGATGGCGTGATCGACGCAGTGTGCGACATGCTCGCGCAGGACTTCCTCCTCGAACCGCCGCAGCGCGGCTCGCACTGCCGACACCTGCGTCACGACGTCGATGCAGTAGCGGTCTTCTTCCACCATGCGGGCCAACCCCCGCACCTGACCCTCGATGCGGCCGAGACGCTTCAGCGCAGCACTCTTGGTTCTCTGATCCATACCTTGACGCATACCCCCTAAGGGTATACCTGTCAAGGGGAAGCCATCATACCCCGCTGGGGTAAAGGGAAAACGCATGCAGAGTGAGCCAGGGGCCGCTGTCCGGCAGCACGCACACGGCGAGACCGAGCCGCGCACAGCAAAGGACCCGGTATGCGGCATGAAGGTCGATCCGTTCGCCGCCAGGCATCGGGCGGAGCATGGCGGCCATACCCACTATTTCTGCTCGGCCGGTTGCAAGGCTAAGTTCCAGGCGGAGCCCGACCGGTTTCTCGGCAACCGGCAACCCAGGCCGGCGCCACCGGCGGGCATCGTCTATACCTGCCCGATGCATCCGGAAGTCCGCCAGGCCGGGCCGGGTGCATGCCCAATCTGCGGCATGGCTCTCGAGCCGGACATCGTCACGGCCGACACCGGCCCCAACCCCGAGCTGGCGGACATGACCCGCCGCTTCTGGATCGGCCTTGCCCTTTCCGTTCCCGTGATCGCGCTCGAGATGGGCGGCCACCTCTTCGATCTGCATGGCGTGCTGGGCCAGCAGGCATCGAACGGGTTGCAGCTCCTTTTCGCGACGCCCGCGGTCCTGTGGGCGGGATGGCCGTTCTTCGAGCGCGGCTGGCAGTCTGTCGTCACGCGCAACCTCAACATGTTCACGCTGATCGCCATGGGCATCGGGGTGGCGTGGCTCTACAGCCTGATCGCCACGCTGGCCCCCGGTCTGTTTCCGACATCGTTCCGCGGCCACGATGGCAGCGTCGCCGTGTACTTCGAAGCGGCGGCCGTGATCACCGTGCTCGTGCTGGTGGGACAGGTTCTGGAGCTTCGCGCCAGGGAACAAACGAGCAGCGCTATTCAGCGCCTGCTCGATCTGTCGCCCAAGCGCGCACGGCGCCTCCGAGCCGACGGCTCGGAGGAAGACGTCGAGCTGGAGACGGTGGCGGCGGGTGAGCTGTTGCGCGTGCGGCCAGGGGAGCGCGTGCCGGTGGACGGCCGCGTCACGGACGGCCGCAGCTCGGTCGACGAGTCCATGGTCACCGGCGAATCCATGCCGGTTTCCAAGCAAATCGGCGACCGGCTGGTGGGCGGCACCATGAACCAGAGCGGAAGCCTGGTGATGCTTGCCGAGCAGGTGGGTCGCGAGACACTGCTGGCGCAGATCGTGCAAATGGTCGCGCAGGCGCAGCGGAGTCGAGCCCCGATCCAGCGCCTGGCCGATCACGTCTCCTCCTGGTTCGTGCCGCTCGTCATGGGAGTAGCGGCACTGGCGTTCATCGCCTGGGCGCTATGGGGGCCGGACCCCCGCCTCACGTACGGCATCGTTGCCGCCGTCTCCGTGCTGATCATCGCCTGTCCTTGCGCCCTGGGGCTGGCGACGCCGATGTCGATCATGGTCGGCGTCGGCCGCGCGGCCCAGGCGGGTATTCTGATCAAGAATGCGGAGGCGCTCGAGCGTCTCGAGGCCGTAAACACCATCGTCATCGATAAGACGGGCACCCTGACGGAAGGGCGACCGAAAGTCGTCGAGGTTCACAGCGCAGCCGACACCAGCACTGCGGACATCGTGCGCTTTGCCGCCAGCCTGGAGCAGGCGAGCGAGCATCCTCTCGCCGCAGCCATTGTCGAGGAGGCGCGGCAGCGCGGCAGCGCACTCGTCCCGGTGCAGGATTTCCACGCGCCGGCTGGCAGAGGTGTCACGGGCACCGTCGGCGGGAAGCGCGTGCTGATCGGCAACGCCGCACTTCTGAGCGAGTCCGCCATCTCCGTGGCCGCACTCGAGAGCGATGCCGATCGGCTCCGCGAGTCGGGTGCGACGATCGTCTATGTGGCCATCGATGATCAGGCCGCCGGTTTCTTCGCCATCGCCGACCCCATCAAGCCCAGCACACCTGCGGCGGTGCAGGCCCTCAAGGCTGCCGGGATCGAAGTCATCATGCTGACGGGCGACAACCGCAGGACGGCCGCTGCGGTGGCTCGGGACCTTGGGATTGTCTCGGTGGAGGCCGAAGTCCTGCCCAATGAGAAGGCGCGGGTCGTCGAACGCCTGCGCGGGCAAGGTCGGGTCGTGGCCATGGCGGGCGACGGCGTGAACGATGCGCCCGCGCTCGCCGCCGCCGACGTCGGCATGGCCATGGGCAGCGGCACGGATATCGCCATCGACAGCGCGGGCGTGACGCTCCTCAAGGGCGACCTGACGGGCATCCTGCGGGCGCTGAGACTCTCGGCGGCAACCATGGCCAACATCCGGCAGAACCTGTTCTTCGCCTTCATTTACAATGCTCTCGGGGTGCCGGTCGCCGCCGGCGTCCTCTATCCCGCGACCGGAATGCTGCTCTCCCCCGTTTTCGCGGCCCTGGCGATGGCCCTTTCCTCGGTCAGCGTCATCGGCAACGCCCTCCGGCTGCGGAACGTGCGGCTGTGAGAGGCTTCGGGGCCTGCGCGCGGCTCA
>DATFCC010000369.1:0-3205 GCA_035253505.1 Hyphomicrobiaceae bacterium | reverse complement strand
TGAGCGCCCGCTCGCCCGGGACGTCGTCCAGGCCCGGATCACGCGGCTGTGGCCGGATCGGGAGGACTGGCGGGCGAGCGGCTGGCCCATGGCGCGCGGCACGCTGCTCGGCTTCTTCCTCGGCATCCTGCCGGGGGGCGGGGCGGTGATCGCCTCGTTCGCAAGCTACGCCATGGAGAAGAAGATCTCGAGGACCCCGGAGCGCTTCGGCAAGGGCGCCATCGAGGGGGTTGCGGGGCCGGAAGCCGCCAACAACGCGGCCGCGGGCGGCGCCTTCATCCCGCTGATGACGCTCGGCATCCCCCCCAACGTGGTGATGGCCCTGCTGCTCGGCGCCTTCATCATCCACGGGCTGCAGCCGGGGCCGCTGCTGATCAGCCAGAAGCCCCACCTGTTCTGGGGCATCGTCGCCAGCATGTACATCGGCAACCTCATGCTGCTGGTGCTGAACATGCCGCTGATCGGCATGTGGGTGCAGGTTCTCAAGGTGCCCTATCGTCTCCTGTTCCCGCTGATCCTGATGTTTTGCATCGTAGGCGTTTTCGCGTCCGGCAACGCGGTGTTCGACGTGTTCGTGATGGTGGTGTTCGGCGTGCTCGGCTACCTCATGCGCAAGTTCGGCTACGAGCCCGCGCCGCTGGTGCTGGCCTTCGTGCTGGGGCCCATGCTCGAGAACAACCTGAGGAAATCGCTGATCCTGTCGCACGGCGATTTTGCCGTCTTCCTCGAGCGGCCGATCTCCGCGGCTTGCCTGGTGCTGGCTGGCGCGGCGTTGCTGGCGCCCCTGCTGCCCGGCCTGGCGCGCCGGCGCGAGCGCCTTGCCACAGACCAGACGTGATGCGGCTCAGGCCGGCAGCACCATCTGCGTCTGGGTGACGACAGCGCACAGCTTGCCAGCCTCGGACTTGATCATGGTCTGCCAGACCATGGTGGTCTTGCCGCGATGCAGCGGCGTCGACTCGGCAGTGACGCGCGTGTTGACGGGTGCGGCGCCGAGGAAGTTCGTTTTCGATTCCAGCGTCGTCGTGCGCGTGTTCGGCGGCAGATTCATCACCGCGCCGACGGCACCGATCGTGTCGGCGAAGGCCATGAACGCCCCGCCGTGCAGCACGTTGCCGGCCGTGCACAGGTCGGGACGCACCAGCATGGAGGCGACGACGCGGTCCTGCGACGCCTCCTTGATCTCGATGCCCATCAGCCCGGGCAGCAGGGGTGCAAACAGGGCCTGGATCTGCTCGAGCGTACGCATGGGGTCTCCTGTCCTGGTAGGGCGCACGGCCCCGCGTAGGTTGGGTCGAGCGAAGCGATGGCCCAACACATATTGCTCCGCGTCGCGATCATGTCGGGCCATTGCTTCGCTCGGCCCACCCTACGAAGCCCGCAAGGCCTCGCGCAATGCCGTGGAGAGGCGCAGCGGCTTGCCGGAGGCGGAGATCAGGACCACCATGACCTCGGCGGTAAAGAGATCGACGCCGCCGCGGCTGACGCGCTGATCCAGGGTGAGGGTGGCGGCAGCCAGCTCCTTGGCGCGCGTCGTCACCTCCAGCACCTCGTCGATGCGCGCGGGCTTCAGGTACTCGATGCGCATGCGGCGCACCACGAAGGCCGCCGGCTCGCGCCCCGCGCCGCCGGCAATCAGCGCCTGATGGTCGTTGCCCATGAGGCGGAGGAAGTCGGAGCGCCCGCGCTCGCACCAGCGCAGGTAGGTCGCGTGGTAGACGAGCCCGGAGAAGTCCGTATCCTCGAAGTAGACGCGGACAGGGAGCACGTGGCGGCGCCCGTCCGCATCCTCGAGGAGGCGGCCGGCCAGATCGGGCCAGCTACGGGCAGTGTCAGGCGGCTGCGACATCGATCATCACGATCTCCGGCGGCACGCCGATCCGCACCGGCAGGATCGAGCAGCCGAGCCCACCCGATACTACGAGATGCCGCCCATCCTCGACGATATGTCCGTAGGCGAAACGGTTGCCGAAACGCGACGGCACCATCGGCGAGTAGCCGAGCAGGCGCACCTGTCCGCCGTGCGTGTGTCCTGAGAGCGTGAGCGAAACGCGCGCCGGCACCCGCGGGAAGATGTCGGGCTCGTGCGCGAGCAGGATCACGGGTGCATCGTCCGTCACCTTGGCCAAGGTGCCTTCGAGATCGTCCACGCCCTGGAAGCTCCGCCAGCTGCGCTTGCGGCGACCGTTGAAGAGAGCGAGCTGATCGCCCAGGCCGGCCACCCAGAACGCGCGCCCGTTGTGCGTGAGGCGGACGGTGTCGTTCTCGTAGACGGGTATGCCTTCGCGCTCGAGCATGCGCCGGCCGAGCACGGGGCCCCTGCGCGCGCGCTGTGCCGCGATGTCGTCCCACCAGTCGTGGTTGCCGAGGATGGCATGGACGCCGAGGGGTGCGGTGAGCTCGCCTAGCGCCCCCGACCACACCTCCGGAGCAACGGATCGCGTCTTGAACCTGTGGCTGGCGGCGAAGTCGCCGAGAAGGACGATGAGGTCGGGCTTGAGCGCGTTGGTGTTGGCGACGATGGCGCGGATGCGGTCGGCGGGCATGGCGGGGCCGCCGGCGTGCAGGTCGGCGATAACGCCGATCTTGAGTTTCAGATCGCGCGGCCATCCCGTCGGTGCGACCCGGTAGCGCGTGACGTCCAGACGCCAGATCGGTTCCACCGCCAGGCCGTAGCCCGACAGCCCGACGACGCCCGCGCCGGACAGCCCGATCGTCTTCAGAAACCTGCGGCGCGAGATGCGTTTCACGTGGTGGAAGCTCTTGTTTGCGCGCCACTTCTCCCTCTTCCCACTGGAGGGCGGGAGAGGGAATGGATTGCCGCGGCGCGCCTTTTTGCCGGCAAAGGATGGAAATGTTGGGGCGGGTGCAAGAGCCTGTTAGTGCCCCGGTTAACCGGTGCCTGCCTTGTCATCCTCCGCGCTGTCGTCGAACAGGCCGAATTGGGGCGCGGCCGTCCGGGCCGGTCCGGCGAGCCCCAGGTGCTTGTAGGCCTTCAAGGTGAGGACGCGGCCGCGCGGCGTGCGGCCGATGAATCCCTGCTGAAGCAGGTAGGGCTCGACGATCTCCTCCAGCGCGTCGCGCGGCTCGGACAGGGCCGCCGCGACCGTGTCGATCCCGACCGGGCCGCCGCCGTAGTTCTGGGCGATGATGCGAAGGTAGCGCCGGTCGAGCGTGTCGAGGCCCAGATCGTCGACCTCGAGCT
>DATFCC010000368.1:0-10526 GCA_035253505.1 Hyphomicrobiaceae bacterium | reverse complement strand
GCGCGACCGCGGTGCGGGTAATGCTTTTCGAGGATGATTTCACATTACGCAGTGCGTGCCCTGTCACGGCGGTACCTTGGCCTCAGTGCCGCCCGGCAGTGCGAGTCGCGCGACGGCTTCCCGCGCAAGTCATAAAAAGGTGACGCCAACGGCACCGGCCTTGCTGCAGGCTTTGCGCCAGGACGCTCACCAATCCAAAGCATGCCAATAGAGGCTGGTGCTGGTCCAGGCGCGCGTGCAGCCGCCAGCCGAGCCAGAGGCCCGCGCGAAAAACGCGGGTGTAAACGCAAACACGGCTCGGTTGCCGGTCGTGACCAAAGCCACGGCGGGGGGCACGTCGCCGCGCTCGAATTCCTTCCGGGCATGAGGGCACGGAAATCAGATTGCCGACGGCCAAGCCATTTGGAGTGCAGCAATGCTTTGCCGACCGGTGACACGTCCGGCGGTTTGCCGCAAGGTACGCGATCCGCGCCTGCTGGCGACGTGGCGAAACGCCCGCGCCCGGGCGATCGCGCCGTGGAGGAGCCTGGCATGTCGGAGGAAAGCGTCGTCGCCGCGGTATCGGCCGCCAACGCGAAGGCCCATATCGACCATATCACCACCGAGATCCCATCTCGGCTCGCCGGCTCCGCCAACGGCAAACGGATGGCCGAATACAGTGCGGCGGCGCTGACCAAGGCCGGCGTGTCGGCCACCATCCACGAGATGCCGGGATTGGTCAGCTTTCCCGAGAAGGCGGAAATGCGCGTGCTGGCGCCCGTCGAGCTGTCGATCGAGGCCAATACGCTGGGGCACAGCCTGCCCACTCTGGCCGACGGCATCTCGGCCGAGCTGATGGACGTGGCTTCGGGCGCCTTCAGCGAATACGAGGGTCGCGATGCCACGGGGAAGATCACGCTATCCGAGCTGTCCTACCATCCGGCCCGGCACGAGAAGCAGCGCATCTCTGCCATCATGGGTGCCACCGGCTGCGTGATGATGAATTGGGGCCATCCCGAGAACACCGCTGTCCCCTTCGGCTCCGTCAAGCCAGTGTGGGGCAATCCGACGCCGGAGACTTACCGCAGCGAAATGGCCACTCTGCCCTGCATCGGCATTGCCCGCACCGCCGGCCTCAGGCTGCGCGAAATGCTGAAGGCGGGGCCGGTGCGCGTGTGGTTCCGCGCCAACGTCGAGAACGGCTGGCGGCCCGTGCAGATCACGGTCGGCGAGATCAAGGGCCGCACGGACGATTTCGTGATCGTCGGCGGGCACCAGGATTCCTGGCCCGGCCCGCAGGCGACCGACAACGCCGCTGGCAACGCCTGCATCCTCGAGCTTGCGCGCGTGTTCAACCAGCATCGTGACAAGCTGCGCCGCGGACTCGTCACCGGCTTCTGGACCGGGCACGAGACCGGCACCATGATCGGCTCGGCCTGGTATGTCGACCGCCACTGGGACCGGTTGCGGCGGCACGCGGTGGCCTATCTGCAGATTGACCAGCCGGCGTGTGCGGGCACCACGCGGTGGAGTTCAGCATCCAACGTCGAGTTGAAGCGCTTCCACCAGGGTGTCGAGAAACGCATCCTCGGCAATCGGCCGCTTGGCTGGCGGCGCGCCGTCAAGAATGGTGACGCGTCCTTTTTTGGCCTGGGCGTGCCGATGCTCTCGGCGCAGGGGGCGTTCACCGAGGAGGAGCTGAAGAAGACAGCGCTCGCCAATCTCGGCTGGTGGCATCACAGCGTGGAGAACACGATCGACAAGCTCGACTTCGCCTTCATGGGCGACCACCTGCGCACATACGCTGCCTACCTGTGGGAGCTGTGCACCGCGGTCGTGCTGCCGTTCGAGTACGTCAGCGTGGCGGACGGGTTCATCGAGCGCCTCGACCAGCTCAAGCCGGGGGCCGAGGGCATCGGCCTCGACGGCGCCATAGAGCGGGCTCGCCACTTCAGGGCAGCGGCGGAGCGCCTCGAGGCGGCGGCCCAGGAGTGGCGCGGCCGCTACGCCCGCGGCAAGACCAGCGACGAAGCGGCGGCCGACATGCTCAACACCTGCATGAAGCGGTTGTCGCGCAGCCTGGTGCCGCTCGCCAGCACCGCCAAGGGCGCGTATGGCCACGACCCGTACGGGTACACCCCGCAAGGCACGATGATCCCGTCCCTGTTCGACGTCCCGCGCTACGCCAAGCTCGAGGACGGGGAGGCGCGCTGGATGCTGGAGACGCAACTGGTGCGCGACCGCAATCGCATTGCCGATGCGTTGGACGACTGCACGCGCCTGATCGACGAGACGCTCGCACGCCTCGCCTGACAATGCCGGAGGCCGACATGCGCATCCTCTACCAGCTGACGAGCCCGATGGACAAAACCATTGGCCCGGCGGAAGTCGCTCGGCGCGCGAAGGTCCTGCAGGGGTATGCCGGCGCCGGCGTGGAGGTCGCGGCCGAGCCGACGGCGCACGGGCCGGCCTCGATCGAGAGTGCCCACGACGCCGGCCTCGTCGTGCCGGAGTTGATCCGCCTGGGGCCGGCCGCCGAGAAGCGCGGCTACGGTGCGATCATCATCGGCTGCTACAGCGACCCGGGGCTCGATGCCCTGCGGGAGATGCTCACGATCCCGGTGGTCGGACCTGGTGCTGCCTCCCTGCACCTCGCCGCCCAGCTCGGCACGCGCATTGCCGTCCTCACGCCCACGGGGCGCGGCTTCGGCCGGGTGGCCGCGCGGCTGCGCGCGATGGCGCTCGCTGAGCTGCTGGTGTCAGTGCGCGGCATCGGGCTCTCCGTCATGGACCTCGCGCAGCAGAAGCCCGGTGCGCTGGACAAGGCCGCCTCCGCAGCCAGCGTCGCCGTCGAGCAGGACGGCGCCGACGTGCTGGTGCTCGGCTGCATGAGTCTGGCCTTCCTGCCCGGTATTTGCGAGGAACTGGGGAGCCGCGTCGGCGTGCCCATCGTCAATCCCGTGATGGCCGCGCTCAAGACCGCGGAAGCCCTGGTCGCGATGCGGCTCACCCACAGCAAGGCTGCCTGGCCCACGCCGAAAGCACAACAGATCGTGTGAGCGCCCGCTCTCCGCCGCCTGCGGGGAGGGTTGGGCGAGGAGCAGCCACACGCCGGCGCCCTGCTCGTCTCTGTCGCTCACCCAGGCCCTCTCCCCACGAGAGTGGGAGAGGGAGAGGAAGGGCCGAGCGGGCGCAGACGCACGCCCGGCCGCAAACGCTGGTAGGGATATTGCGCGGGATCGGCCAGGTATCCGCCAGGCGCGATCACCACGATCACCTTCTCCGCAATCGGCTCGAACTCGGCGCGGAAGTGACAGGTGCTCTTCAGGCTCAGGATCTTCTGCTCCGCCGGCTCGACGCCCAGATGGCGGAACGGTGCCTGATCCAGCGCCTGCATGCGCTTGCTCGTGACGGCGACGCTGACGCCGCCGATTTGCAGCAGCGCCATCGGCCCGAGATCGACGTCGCGCCCGCCGGATACCTGTCCGGTCGTCCGCATCTTGCCGGTGCCGACACTGGCGACGCGGAAGGTGCCCTTCATGGGCACGACGCCCTCCGGCCCCGACTTGCCTCCCAGGGCCACCGAGATCTCGGCGCCTGCGCCCGCCTCGTGGGCAGCGGCGGCGGCCTGCGCATCGCACAGGTAGCCGACGACTGCGCCCTGTGCCCCCTCGCGCACCAGCGTTGCCAGCACGCCCGTCGTGTCCGCGGACGAACCGCAGCCAGGGTTGTCCTGCGTATCGCACAGCACCACAGGTCGCGCCGCGGTACGTGCGAGCGCCATCGCCTCGCGCACCCCCTCCTCCGGCGACACCATCGGCACGGCGAACTCGGGCTCCTTGAGCGCGATCTCGCGCGCCAGCGCGTCGGCCGCGGCGTCCGCTGCCTGCTGGCTCCAGCCATGGGCGATCACCGCCGGCCCGCACCAGTACAGATCCGAGGGAGGAAAGCCGGCCAGGTAGGAGAGGTTGACGAGCTCGCCCTCGGCCACCACGGATCGCGCCACCACGCTCCGTGACGGCTCGACCAGCGTGCACTGGTCATTGAGCGGAATCAGGAACGGCAGCTTGCGCAGCGCGCGTCCCGGCGGCCGGCCGCGCTCCAGCAACAGCGACAAGGCGCGGGCCGCGTGCTCTCCGGTCTGCGGCCGGTCGACATGCGGGTAGGTGCGGTAAGCAATCAAGCCGTCGGAGTAGGCCACCATCTCCGGCGTGACATTGGAGTGGTAGTCGAGGCTGATGACAACGGGCACGTCCGCTCCGACCGTGGCGCGCACGCGGCGCAGCAGCTCACCTTCGCCGTCCTCGAAGGGCTCGCTCACCATGGCACCGTGCAAGTCGAGGTAGACCGCATCGACCGGCATCGCCGCCGACAGCCGGCCGATGAGCTCGCCTGCGATCCGCTCGTAGGCGTCGGCGGTGACGAGCCCTCCCGCGCCCCCGCTGGTCCATAGCAGCGGCACGATTTGATGGCGGGCCTGCATGTGGGCGAGAAACCCCGCCAGGGCAAAACTGGTGCCGGTCAGCCACTGGATGACCTCGTCGCCGCGCACCAATGGCGGGCGATCGCGATGGCTGGCGAAGTAGGCAAAGTCGGTCTGCTCGCGCACGAAGCAGTTGGTCTCGTGATGGAAGCCGCCGACGGCAATGCGCGCCATGTTACCGATCCCTGGCCGAGCTGGGCTGAAGGCAACCTAGAGAACCGGCAGCGCTGCGCACAATCGGAAAAACGCGGATGGGTCCCAAGCAAGTCAGCCCTGCGTGCCGCCTGCCCACCCTCGACACCGCCTGTGCCATAGTGGCCCGACGGCCGTCGCGCCGACGGCATGGGAGGGTCAATGACGGGCACCGGTAACACGAGGATGCGTGCGGCCTGGTACGAGCGGATGGGGCCGGCGCGCGAGGTCATGATGGTTGGCGAACTGGCGATCCCCGAGCCCGGCCACGGCGAGGTGCTGATCCAGGTCGAGGCTTCCGGCGTCAACCCGCACGACACCAAGCGCCGCTCCGGATGGCTTGGCCCGGCAATGTATGCGCCGCGCGTGGTGCCGCACAGCGATGGCGCGGGTACCGTCGCTGCCCTCGGCCCCTGCGTGCGCGGGCTTGCCGAAGGCGATCGGGTTTTCGTCTATCGCGCCGGTTCCGCCCGCCCCGGCGAGGGCACGGCGGCCGAATACGTCGCCATCCCGGAAGCCAATGCCATCCGTCTGCCGGAGAGGCTGTCGTTCGCCCAGGGCGCCTGCCTCGGCGTACCGGCCTTCACCGCCTACCACGCCACGCTGGCCGATGGCCCGGTGTCCGGGCAGACGGTGCTGGTGCAGGGTGGGGCGGGGGCCGTCGGCGTCGTGGCGGTCGAGCTTGCGCGCTGGAGCGGGGCGCGCGTGATCGCGACCGTGAGCTCGCCGGAGAAGGCGGCCATAGCCAAGACGGCCGGAGCCGACCATGTGATCGACTACACGCGCGAGGATGTGGCCGCTCGTGTCATGGAGATCACGGGCGGGGCGGGCGTCGAGCGCATCGTCGAGGTCGATTTCGGCGCCAACGTCGCCATCGACGGCGCGGTGATCGCCGAGAACGGCACCGTGGCGTCCTACTCCTCCACCCGGGTGCGCGAGCCCGTGCTGCCCTACTACGCCTTCGGCCTCAAGGGCGTGCGCCTCCACTTCGTGCAGGGCATGAACATGCCGCGCGCCATCCGCGAGGCCGCCGCGCGCACCATCGTTGCGCTCACCGGGCGGGGCATGCTGATGCCGCGGATCGCAGCCACCTTCGCTTTGGGCGACATTGCAGCTGCGCACGAATGCGTCGAGGGTGGCCGCGCCATCGGCAACGTCGTGGTCGAGCCTTGACGAGCAGGCGCCTCAGCCGATCTCGCCGAGACGGTGACAGGCCGCGCGATGACCATCGCCCACGCCTTCCATCACCGGCCGGCGCTCGGCGCAAACGTCCTTGGCATAGGCGCAGCGCGTGCGGAAGGCGCAGCCCGATGGCACATCGATCGGAGAGGGTGGATCGCCGGGCAGCGCCGGTGCCGTCTCGAGCGAGCCCGGCACAAGGCGCGGCGCGGCGGCCAGCAGGGCCCGTGTGTAGGGATGGGTGGGGGCGGCAAAGATGCGTGCGGCCGGCCCCTCCTCGACGATGCGGCCGAGATACATGATCGCGACGCGCCCGCACATGCGCTCGACCACCGACAGATCGTGGCTGACGAACAGGTAGGTCAAACCAAGCTCGCGCCGCAGGCGATCGAACAGGCCGAGCACAGTCGCCTGCACCGACAGGTCGAGACCCGCCGACGGCTCGTCGAGGATGACGACGCGCGGATGCAGCACCAGGATCCGGGCAAGGCCGACGCGGCGCTGCTGGCCGCCCGACAGCTCGTGCGGATACCGACGCCGGAACGAGGCATCCAAACCCACAAAGCCCAACATTGCATCGATGCGCTCGTTGCGCTCGGTCCGGCTGCGAAGCCCATGGATGCGCAGCGTCTCGTCCAGCGCATGCCCGATGCTCCACCAGGGGTCGAGCGCAGCGCCCGGATCCTGGTGCACGTATTGCACGGCCCGCCGCACCCGGCGGGCCTCGCGCGGCTCCAGCCCCGAAACCAGGCTTCCGTTGAGACGGATGGCCCCTGCCGTCTCACGCACCAAGCCTAGGGCCGTACGGGCGAGCGTGGTCTTGCCACAGCCGGACTCGCCGACCAGCCCGAGCGCTTCGCCGGCCTCGAGCGTGAGGCTCACGCCATCGACCGCGCGCACCTTGGGCCGTGGTTTGCCCAGGAATGCCCGGCCACCACCAAGCACCGTGACGACGTCCTCCAACTCCAGGATCGACGTAGCGGACATCAGGCGCTCTCCCCGCCATAGAGCACGCACGCCACTGCGTGGTCGTCGCCGACGCGCAACGGCTGCGGCCGGCGGACCCGGCAGGCCTCGCTTGCCTGCGGACAGCGGGGGTGGAAGCGGCAGCCGGGGGGAGGCCTCAGCGGCGAAGGCACGGCACCGGGGATGCCTGCCAGCTCCTTGGCGCGCTCAGGATGGCAGGCAAGCAGCATGCGCGTGTAGGGATGCTTGGGCGCATCGAGCACCTCGCGCACCGGTCCCGTCTCCACCGTCTGGCCGGCGTACATCACGGTGACGGTATCGCACAGCTGCGCCACCACGCCGAAGTCGTGCGTGACGAACAGCATCGAGAGGCTGCGCGTGGTGGCGAGCTCGCGCAGCACCTTCAGGATCTGCAGTTGCGTCGTCACATCGAGGGCAGTCGTCGGCTCGTCGGCCAGTACGATGCTCGGCGCGCATGCGAGCGCGGCGGCGATCAGCAGGCGCTGACGCTGCCCACCCGAGAACTGGTGTGGATAGCGCGTCAACGCCTCCTCCGCATCAGGCAGCTGCACCGCCTTCAGAAGTGACAGCAAATGGGCGTTCATGGCCTTGCTGCCTGTCGCGCCGCCCGCCGTCTCGGTGCCGGCAACGCCATGCGTCACCAGTGCCTCCATAAGCTGGGTCTCGACCCGGAAGACCGGATTGAGTGCCTGGAAGGGGTCCTGCGGAATGAACCCTACCTGTCGGCCGCGCACCTCGCGTTGCATGGTCTCCCGGGACAGGCCGACAAGCTCGCGCCGCCGCAGGCGGATGCTGCCGTGGTCGATGCGCGATCGTGCCGGCAACACGCCGAGGATGGCCTTCAGCAGGGTCGACTTGCCGCAACCGGACTCGCCAACCACCCCGTGAATCGACCCGCCCTCCAGCACCAGATCGGCATGGTCGAGGATCTGGGCGGCGCCCTCGTCCGTGTCGATCGTCAGGGAAAGGCCGCTGACCTCGAGGGCAGGCCCCTTCGGGCGCGAATTCTCCTGCAGCATCATCGCGAGCGCCGCAGGCGCGGATCGACGAGGTCGCGCAGACCGTCGCCGAACAGGTTGAAGCCGAGCACGGTAATCAGGATGGCGAAGCCGGGGAAGGTCACAGCCCACCAGGAGTCGGGGAGGTATTCGCGGCTCTCGGCGATCGCAAGACCCCAGTCCGGCGATGGCGGCGTGGCACCGATACCGAGGAAGCCCAGCACTGCCGTAGTGAGAATCGTGAAACCCATGCCGATCGTCGCCCGCACGATCACCGGCGAGGCGACGTTGGGGAGCACGTGCACGAGCAGGATGCGCCAGCGCGACGCGCCGATGCCCTCCAGCGCGTCGACGAACAGGGTGCTGCGCACGCGCCGCGTCTCGGCGAAAACCGTGCGGCAGAAGAACGGCCAATAGGTGAGGGCCAGCGCCAGCATGGCGCTTTCCAGGCCCTTGCCTAGCAGCTGCGCGACGGCCAGCGCCAGGATCAGTTGCGGCACCGACAGGAAAACATCGGTGACACGCATGACGAGCTCGCTGCCCCATCCCGTCGTGTAGCCGGCGTACAGCCCGGCCGGCACGCCAATGGCGATCGCCAGCACCACCACCGAGAGCGCCACCGCCAAAGCGCCGCGCGAGCCGACCATGACACGGGAGAAGACATCGCGCCCGAGGTTGTCCGTGCCGAACCAATGCGCCGCCGACGGCGCCTTGAGACGCTCCATCAGGTCGCCGTCGTAGACCGCCTCCAGGCTCGTCACGGCCGGGGCCAGCAATGCCGTCAGGATGAGCACGACGATGATGAAGAGGCCCAGAACGGCCGGCACGTCGCGCAGGAACTTCTTCAGGATCAGCATGGCTGCCGTCCCTCAGAGGCTCTCTGCCACGCGAGGGTCGAGCAGTGCGTGCGCAATGTCGACGGCGATGTTGACGATGGCGTAGATCACGCCGACCACCAACGTCACGGCCAGGATCGCCTTGTAGTCCGAGGTCAGGATGGAGTTCACCGCATAGGAGCCGATGCCCGGCCAGTCGAAGATCGCCTCGACGGCCACCGCGCTCGAGATCAGGGCGCCGAACAGCAACCCGATCTGCGTGGTGGCAGCGACAACGGAGTTGCGAAGCACATAGACCCAGATGATGCGACGGGTGCGGAAGCCCGCGGCCTCGGCATAGCCGACGAAGTCCTTCTGCAGGGTGTCGAGCACGCCGGCGCGGGTGAAGCGCGCGATCGAGGCGAGGCCGCCCAGGGAGAGCGTGAGCGCCGGCATCGCAATGTGCTGTAGCGCATTCCAGAACACATCGAGCCGGGCGGTCAGCAGGCTGTCGACCAGGAAAGAGCCTGTGATCCGGGCCGGCTCCGGCGTGCCAACCGACAACCGCCCCCTGAGCGGCAGCCAGTCGAGGCTCATGGAAAAGACCATCTGCAGGATGATGGCGAACCAGAAGGCGGCAACGGCCAGCCCGGCCACCGTGACGATACGCATGAGGTGATCGAAAGCGGAGTTGTGCCATACGGCTGCCAACGTACCCAGCGGCACCCCCACGAGCGTGGCAAACAGCAGAGCAATGATGGTGAGCTCGATGGTCGCCGGCAGCCGCCGGGCAATGTCGGAGGCGACAGGGCGCCCGCTTGTCGTCGAATTGCCGAGATCGGCCTGCGCCACCTGCCTCAGATAGATGAGGAACTGCTTCCAGATCGGCTCGTCGAAGCCGTAGGCCTTCCTGACGGCCGCGATTTGCGCCGGGGTCGCGTTCTCCCCGGCCAGCGCGGCCGAGGGATCGTTGGGCAGAACCCGCAACATCACGAACGTGAGGACCAGCAGGCCGAACAGCGACGGAATGGCGAGGAGCACGCGCCGCAGCACAAACCGAGCCATGTCCCCTCGCGTGACCCTGTTCTTTTGCGTCAGGCCGACAGCGACATGTGCCTGAACTCGGCACCCGATCCTACCGGCGAGAACTTATAGCCCTGCACGCGGGCGCTGATGCCGCGGATCTGCACAGTGTTGTAGATCCAGATGTCGGCGGCGTCCGCGACGACGATGCGCGAGGCCTCCTCGTAGAGCGACTGGCGCCTGGCCTGGTCGGTCGACGCACGCGCCTCGCGCAGCATGGCATCGACCTTGTCGTTCTTGTACCAGCTGGAGGCCTTCCAGCTGCCGTGGAACTGGCTGTCGTACATCTGCCCGATCCAGTTTTCCGGATCGACGAAGTAGGTCGAGACCCAGTGCACCCACATGTCAGGCGTGGTTTCGACCTTCGCCGTCGAGGACACGATGTTGGCCCACAGGTTGGGGACGATCTTGAGATTGACGCCCACCTTGCGCAGCTCCTGTTGCAGCACCTGTGCGGCCTGCGTCGTCTGCGCCAGCTGGTTCTGGATGTGAATCTCCACCTCGCGCTCCACAGGCGCGCCCTGCGCCTTGGCCTTGGCCAGCTCCTCCTTGGCAAGATCCAGGCTGAACTCGTAGGGCTTGAGGTCCTTGGGCGCGCCCCACAGGTTCTGCGGCACCGGCCCGGCGTTGCGGATGGCATAATCCTTGAGCACGCCGGAGATGAAGCCCTTGTAGTTGAAGGCATGGCTGATGGCGCGGCGGAATTGCACGTTGTCGAACGGAGGCTTCTGGTTGTTCATGCGGATGACCATGACGCGCATGGTCTCGTCCTGGATCACGCGCACGTTTTTGGCCTTCTTGACGCGCTCG
>DATFCC010000367.1:0-10852 GCA_035253505.1 Hyphomicrobiaceae bacterium | reverse complement strand
GACGGCCCGGCGGGCCTCGCCGGCTGCGCCCTTTTCGGAACCGGCTCCGCCGGCCCGTCGACGCGCCCCTCCCATGAGCTCGTTTCAGCCCATGCTGCGAGGCGCCCGACCGGGTCGCAGGCGGCTGCGACCAGGGCCAGGCCAACGACTGTCGCACCTCTGCGCATCGCCACTCACCCGGCAGATGTCGTGAGCCGCACGGCCGCGGCGAGCCCCGCGACCAGCTCGCGGGTTGCGGCCGCCGTTGCCCCGGATGCCAGGCGGATGCCGATGAAATCGGCACCCGCGCGCGCCAACGCCTCGGCCTCGGCCGGCGTCTCGACATCGAGGGCCACGCACGGTCCCTCGAAAATTTCCGCCCACCAGGCGATGAGCTCGTCCCGGCGCACGCGCGCCTTGTCGCGATCCTTGAGATGGGCCGGCGCGCCGAAGGCCACATAGTCCGCACCCGCCTCGGCCACCGTCATAGCGTCGTGCCGGGAGATGCCGACGTCGGCGCCGACAATGGCGCCCCGACCCAGGATGCTGCGCGCCTCCTCGTAGGCTTCCACCATGCCTCTGGCAGGTGCCAGATGCACGCCGTCGGCGCGCAACGCACGTGCCAGGCGCGAATCGCCGGCGATGATGGCCGCCACCCCGTTCTTCTGGGCAACATCGACCAGGCCGCGCGCCGAGCCGGCGTCCAAGGCACCGCCCGGCGGCGGCGCAATCAGCAGCGATGCGAAATCGGCAACCGCGAGCGCCGCAACGAAGCGCTCCTGGGCGGCCTCGCCTGCCTCGACGACCGCATAGAGCTGCGTCCCTGTCTGCGCGTGGCTCACGCTTTCCTTCCGCGGCGGCGCATCCGCCCCGATGCTTCAGGCTATCGGGTGCCAATGGGGCGAAAAAGCGACTTGGCGGCCCCCCTCCGCGCTGGAGCGTGGAGGGGGTACGGCGGGACTAAGCCGCCTTCTCCTGCTGCTCGGTCCATTTGCCGAGCGTGGCGACGCCGTTCATCTTGGCGCGGTGGGCAAAGGCGCGCTGGCCGGCCGCGACGTTCTCCGACTTGCCGGACCAGGCCTTGAGAGGCGCTGCCTGCAGCGCGCGGCCGTAGGAGAAGGTGAGCTTCCAGGGCAGCGGCCCGAGCTGGTTCATGAGCGACAGATGGGCCGTGGCGTCCTCGTCGGACTGGCCGCCCGACAGGAAGGCGATACCCGGCACCGCCGGCGGCACGCACGCCTTCAGCACCTTCACGGTGCGCTCGGCCACCTCCTGGCGGCTCGACTGCTTTGGGCACTTCTTGCCGGCAATCACCATGTTGGGCTTGAGCACGGTCTTCTCGAGCGGAACCTTGGCGTAATAGAGCTGCGCGTAGGTCTCCTTCAGCACCCACTCCGTCACCTTCTCGCAGGCGTCGATGTCGTGGTCGCCGTCCATCAGCACCTCCGGCTCCACGATGGGCACCAGCCCGCCTTCCACGCACAGCGCCGCGTAGCGGGCGAGCGCGTGGGTATTGGCGTTGATGCAGGCGTAAGACGGCATGTTCTTGCCGATGTCGATGACGGCGCGCCACTTGGCGAACTTGGCGCCGAGGCCGACGTACTCCTCGATGCGCTTGGCGAGGCCGTCGAGCCCTTCGGTGACCACCTCGCCCGGGCAGAACGGTAGCGGCTTGGTGCCGGCATCGACCTTGATGCCGGGCAGCGAGCCGGCAGACTCGATGAGCTTGGTCAACGGTGTGCCGTCCTTGGCTTTCTGGCGGATGGTCTCGTCGTAGAGGATCACGCCAGAGATGTGGTTCTTCATCGCCTCGGTGGAGCGGAAGAGCATCTCGCGGTAGTCGCGGCGGCTGTCGGCGGTGCTCTCGGTGTTGATGGAGTCGAAGCGCTTCTTGATGGTGCCGGTGCTTTCGTCTGCGGCCAGGATGCCCTTGCCGGGCGCCACCATGGCCTGGGCGACCTGTTCCAGCGTCATCTTTGTCGTCATGTCTCGTTTCTCCGCAACCTGGTGCCTTCCCGATATTGCCCCTGGCATAGCGCGAATGAGGCGCCCTTTGAAGGGGGCGCGCCTCTACAACCTTTGCGTGGCTTAATCGTTGCCCCGCCACGGAAAGCTCGGTCGTTGCCGCAGTGCACGGCGGCGGGCTCGACAGTGCACGGATGGCTGCCTACTGCTGGCGCGTGCGCGCCCACGCAGAGTCGCGGGCAACCGTCGGGAAACAGCCTCATGACACTCGAGCTCACCTACCTTGTCTGGTCGGCGGTGCTGACCTTCGTCCTCGCCCTGATCGCGGTTACGGGAGCGTTTCTGCAGGTCGGCTTGCCGCCCCTGGCGGGCAATCGTGAAAACCTTCCCGAGATGATCGGATGGGCCGGACGCGCGCAGCGTGCGCATCGCAACATGCTGGAGAACCTGATCCTGTTCGCCGTCCTGGTGCTGGTGGCGCACGCCGTCGGCGTGCGCAACGGCTCAACGGTGCTGGGCGCGCAGCTTTTCTTCTGGGGCCGGGTAGCGCACGCGGCGATCTACCTCGCCGGCATCCCCTGGCTGCGCACCGCGGCGTGGGCGGTGTCCGTGCTCGGGCTGATCCTCATCGCCCTGCAGCTTCTGCGCTAGGGCATCTTCGCCCCATCGCGTCAGAGACCGTCGCGGACACCCGCATGACTTGCGGCGGCTGCGGCGTTATCGTCCGTCGCAGGCGCGCTGGCCGTGCGTGCCGGCTTGCCTGCACACATCACAGGAGCGCACGTCATGCCCATGCCGCCGCCCGCCACGCCCGGCATGAGCCTGGCCGAGGTCGACACGCCGGCGCTGGTGATCGATCTCGACGCCTTCGATCGCAACCTCGAGCGCATGAGCGATTTCGTGCGCCGCGCCGGGGTGCGCCTGCGGCCGCACTCCAAGACGCACAAGTCCCCCGACATCGCCGCCAGGCAGGTGGCGCTCGGCGCCGTCGGCGTGTGCTGCCAGAAGGTCTCGGAGGCCGAGGTCATGGTCGATGGCGGCATCGGCGACGTTCTCGTCTCCAACGAGGTGGCCGGCACCGGCAAGCTCGACCGGCTGGCGCGGCTTGCCGGGCGCGCAGCCATCTCGGTGTGCGCCGACGATGCGGACAACGTTGCCGAGATCGAGGCCGCGGCGGCGCGGGCCGGCACCACCATCGGCGTGCTGGTCGAGATCGACGTTGGCGGCCGCCGCTGCGGTGTCACGCCCGGCGCGCCGGCGGCGCGGATTGCTGAACGCATCGCCGGCTCGCGGCACCTGCGCTTTGCCGGGCTGCAGGCCTACCATGGCTCGGCCCAGCATGTACGCGAGGCCCGCGAGCGTCGCGAGCACATCGAGCGCGCAGTGGGGCACGTCAGGGAGACGCTTGCCGCCCTGAAGGCGGCCGGCCTCGCGGCGCCCATCGTCACGGGAGCGGGGACCGGCACCTATGAGAACGAGGCCGCGAGCGGCGTCTACCACGAGCTGCAGGCGGGCTCCTACATCTTCATGGATGCAGACTACGGCCGCAACAAGCGCGGCAACGGCGAGCCGTTCGATACCTTCGAGCACGCGCTCTTCGTGCACGCGACGGTCATGAGCGAGCGGTCACCGGAGCGGCTCGTCATCGATGCCGGGCTCAAGGCGTTCGCCATCGACAGCGGCATGCCGGTCCCGTGGCGGATGCCCGGAGCCCTCTATCACCGGCCATCCGACGAGCACGGCATCATCGATGCATCGGCGTGCGGCGAGCGCCCGCGGCGCGGCGACAAGGTTCTGCTGGTTCCCGGCCACTGCGATCCCACCGTCAACCTGCACGACTGGTACGTCGGCGTGCGGGGCCTCGGCGCCGGGGAGCCGCGTGTGGACTGCCTGTGGCCCGTGGCTGCCAGGGGCGCGGTGTTCTAACTCCGTTCAAAGGGTGCCAGGCAATGGACTACGCTCTTTACGTCGCGCTGGCGCTATACGGGGTGTATTCCTTGGGCTCGCGAGGAAGGCGCCAAAGGACCGCCGCCTGTACCACGTGATCGGCGCCCTTGTGGTCGCCGCGGTCTTCTACGGGCTCCTGCGAGCCGTCTTCATCGCCTACGGCATCCAGAGCCGATGAAGGCGGGCACCGCACGGTGATTGCTTAGGGTTGGACTGGGGATTTCCGAATAGCACTGGAATTCCTTGGGCTTGCGAGCCGGAAAAGCTGGCGCCGCCAAAGGGGTGTGAATAGATTTAACATTCCCCCATTGCGCCGGCACGGGCCTCACCCGATATCTGCACTCATCACCGCCCCCAGGGAGGGATGCATGAACTCCGAAGAACGCCAGCTCATCAGCGACCTGTTCCAGCGCATGCGCAGCTATGGTCCTCCCGACAAGGACCGCGACGCGGAAGCGCTCATCGCTCAGCAGATCCGTGCCAATCCGGATGCGCCCTACATGTTGGTGCAGTCCGTGCTCGTGCAGGAGCAGGCCCTGGAGGCCGCCAACGCGCGCGTGCAGGACCTGGAGGACCAGGTGCGCAGCATGGAAGAGGGTGCGCAGCCGCGCGGTGGCCGCGCGGGCGGTTTCCTCGGCGGCTTCTGGGGCAATCGCGGGTCCGACGAACAGCGCTCCAGCGTGCCGCAGGTCGGTGCGCGCGCGACGCCGTCCGTCTATGACAGGCGCGGCGATGATGGCCGCTCGCCCTGGGCCCAGGGTGGCAGTCCCGCGCAGGCCCAGCCCGGCCCCGCTGCCTCCGGCGGCGGGTTCATGCGCTCGGCGCTGGCGACGGCGGCCGGCGTTGCCGGCGGCGTGCTGGTGGCCGACAGCCTGCGCAACATGCTGGGCGGCGGTGCGCACGCCAGCCCTTCATCGAGCCAGCGCGACACGCACACGGAGGATGCCAAGTATGCGGACGAGCGCGACAACGACCCCGGCACCGAGCGCGCCTCCTACGAGGACGACGGCAACGATCCCGGTTACGATTCGGGCGGCGACGGCGAAATCGAGATCTGACGGCAGCCGCGGCTGAGGGCGAGCATTCTGTGGGCGAGAGGCGGCGGCCTCTCGCCCATTTCGTCAGGCGCCCGCCTTGCCCGCGATCTTCAGGGCGAAGGCATAGTCGGCCGCCAGCTCCTTCAGCGCCTCGAACCGGCCCGACGCACCGCCGTGGCCGGCTTCCATATTCGTCTTGAGCAGGATCATGTTCTGGCTGGTGTTGAGGTGGCGCAGGCGCGCAATCCACTTCGCCGGCTCCCAGTAGGTCACGCGCGGATCCGTCAGCCCGGCGAAGGCGAAGATATGCGGATAGGCCTTGGCCGCGACGGCGTCGTAGGGCGAGTAGGAGCGGATGATGTCGAAATCGCGCTTGGACTCGATGGGGTTGCCCCACTCCGGCCACTCGGGCGGCGTCAGCGGCAGGCTGTCGTCCAGCATCGTGTTGAGCACGTCCACGAACGGCACGTCGGCGATGATGCCGAGGAACAGCTCGGGCGCCATGTTGGCGACGACGCCCATCAGCATGCCGCCCGCCGACCCGCCGTTGGCGATGATGCGCCCGCGCCGCGTGTAGCCCTCGCGCGCGAGAAACTCGCCGGCGGCGATGAAGTCGGTGAAAGTGTTGACCTTCTTCTCGAGCTTGCCCTCGGTGTACCAGCGATAGCCCTTGTCCTTGCCGCCGCGGATGTGGGCGATGGCGAAGATGAAGCCGCGATCGACCAGCGACAAGCGGCTGGTCGAGAACGAGGCCGGGATGCTGATGCCGTAGGCGCCGTAGCCGTAGAGAAACAGGGGCGCGGAACCATCGAGCGGCGTGCCCTTGCGGTAGAGCACGGAGACGGGCACCGTCTCGCCGTCGGCGGCAGGCGCGAGCAGCCGACGGGTCACGTAGTCGGCCGGATTGTGACCGCTCGGCACCTCCTGCGTCTTGCGCAGGATGCGCGTACGCGCCTCCATGTCGTAGTCGAACACCTGCGCCGGCGTCGTCATCGACGAATAGGTGAAGCGCAGCGTCGCGGTGTCGAACTCGTAGCCTGACGAGATGCCCAGCGAGTAGGCTTCCTCGTCGAAGGCGATGGCGTGCTCCGCGCCGTCGGCAAAGCGGCGCACGACGATGCGGGGCAGGCCGTCCTCGCGCTCGAGGCGCGCGAGATGGCTGGCGTAGGCGACGGTCTCGATGATCAGGCGGCCCGGCTTGTGGGGCACGATCTCGCGCCAGTTCGCCTCCGCCGGTGCATCCAGCGGTGCCTCGCAGATGCGGAAGTCTTCCGCTCCACCCGAGTTGGTTGTGATGATCAGGCGCTCGCCATGGTGCTCCACCGCATACTCGTGGCCATGCCGGCGCGGCTCGACCAGGCGCGGCGCCGAGGCGGGCCGGTCGGCGTCGATCAGGTACACTTCGCTCGTCTGGTGATCGTGCGCATCGATCTCGATGAAGCGGCCGGACTGCGTCTGGGTGACACCGACGTAGAAGCCGTGATCCTGCTCCTCGTACACCAGCACGTCCTCATCCACCGCCGTGCCGAGCACGTGGCGGTAGACGAAGAGCGGGCGCTGGTTGGCGTCGAGCCGCACATAGAAGATGGTCTTGTTGTCGCGCGCCCAGACGATGGCACTGCGCGTGTCGGGAATGGCGTCGGGCAGGTCCTGCCCTGTGGCGATGTCGCGGATGCGGATGGTGGCGAGCTCGGAGCCCTTGTCATCGACGGCATAGGCAAAGAAGCGGTGGTCGGGGCTATGGGCCGTCGCGCCGATCTGCCAGTAGGCCTTGCCTTCGGCCTCCTTGTTGCCGTCGATCAGGATCTGCTCTACTCCGCCGCCACGCGGGCGGCGGCACAGGCGCGGATACTGGCCACCCGTGACGTAGCTCGCGTAGTACTCGAAGGGCCCGTCGGGGGCGGGCACGGAGCTGTCATCCTCCTTGATGCGGGCCTTCATCTCCGCAAAGAGCGTCGCCTGCAGCTCCGAGGTGTCGGCCAGCGCCGCTTCCGAGTAGGCGTTCTCCGCCTCGAGGTAGGCGCGGATGGCCGGATCGAGAACCGACGGGTCGCGCATCACCTCCTGCCAGTTGTGCGCCCGCAGCCACGCATACTCGTCCACCAGCTCCATGCCGTGGCGCACCGAGAACGTCGGCCGGCGCTCGGCAATGGGGGGAAGCTGGCGAGCGACTGGACGATTGAGACCGTGCATTGAGAATCCCTCTTCGATAGATAGCAGGCGCTGTCCGCACAGCGCGCGACATGACCACGAGCCCGGGTGTTGCGGGCTCGGCTGCGAGCCGTCACGTGTCGCCCGGCTTGAAACGGGATGTCCGCCGGCTCCCGCCGGCCCGGCCGCGTGCGTCGACAGAAGCCGCGCCCGCTGCGTGCCGAGAGGACGCGGGAACGGCACTCGCACCTTTGCCGGCGTGCGGGGCGGCGGCGCTGTTGGGCATGGGAGTGGGCCTTGAAGGGTCGGCCGCCGTACTAAGGGCGCCGCAAGACGCCATTATGGCCGTCTTCCCTCATGCGTTCGAGAGGCCCGCTTCTTCAAGTCTTCGTGTGGCCAAATCCCTGTGCAGCGGTGCTACCGGCCGGAGAGAAACGCAGTGTTGCTCAACTTCCACGCGATAAGTGGCCGGACAAGGCGCGTTGTAGCTCCGAGACGATCTGAAATACTCTATATGGGTTGCCCCCGGACAAGGTATTTTTCTTGGAATCGGCCCGATTGATGCTGTACTGTATTGGTTGTTCCATTGAATATGTTTCAGGGTTCCGAGCGGGTTCTTCCGGTTCCAGATGACGTTGCTGCCGTTCTGAGAGAGCAACCCTGAAATTCGTCCATCCCGATGGAGACCGATTATGGATGACGCGAATAGAAGCGATCTGGTGCAGCTAACGGCGGGCATCGTCTCGGCATACGTCAGCAACAACACCGTCGTCGCATCGGATCTTCCTGCGATCATCGGCGATGTGCACGATGCCCTCAGCAAAGCCTCGCAGCGGATAGGCACCGGTGAGCGCGAAGAGCTGCGGCCGGCTGTAGCCCTGAAGAAGTCGGTGACCCCCGATTACATCGTGTGCTTGGAGGACGGAAAGAAGTTCAAGTCTCTCAAGCGGCACCTGCGCACCCATTACAATCTTTCCCCGGAGGAATACCGGGAGAAGTGGAACCTGCCGCACGACTACCCGATGGTGGCACCGAACTATGCGGCGGCGAGATCGCAGCTCGCCAAGCAGATGGGCCTCGGCACCCGGCGCGAGAAATAGTCTCCGGGCGCGCGGCTTTAGCCCGCCTCGCCCTTGCCCCTCGCATTGCCAATCGCCGGCCCGCGGGACCAATCGGCTATCTGATGGCCGACTGCCGTTGCAGCAATTCCTTCCACGAATATTATCGCGGACTCACTTTTATTCAAAAATACGCGCGTGACATGGGTCGTTAACCTCTCCGCTACTTATCCCCGCCGTTCACCTCGTCTGTACGATGCTGTGGATCGATACGTTCCACTGCGTATGATCAAGCATAGCCTTTTTCATTGTCAGTAATCCGTTCCGATTAGCTGTGGATGGACCAATACCATGGGCCAGCTTGCCAGTTGCATTCCTCAAGATCCACAACCCCGCAGATTCAAGACCACAGATCAGCATCTCCCTGCCTCCCTGGCGCGCCCGCTGCTCGAGCAGGCCGTGTCGCGTGCCTTCATGGTCGACAGTGCCGAGCTCTGGTCGGTCACGCGGGGCTGCCCGCGAGCGGCCTTCGCCCGGCAAGTGGCGATGTATCTCGCCCACATTGCGTGGGGCCTGACGTTGACCCAGGTCGGGCAGGTCTTCACGCGAGATCGCACGACGGTGGCTCACGCCTGCAGCCTAATCGAGGATCTGCGCGATGATCGCGTGCTCGATCGTTCGCTGGAGTTGCTGGAAGGGGCGCTGCGCGCTAGTCCGCCCGCGAGCACGGCCGGCGGAGCCGGCATCGGCCCGAGGTCGTGACCATGCCGGCAAGACGATCGCAGCGGGCTTCCGGCTCTACATCCCGCACGCGTCACGCGCGGCGCTCTGCCGGAGGCGTGCGGCGTCCTGACGTCCCTCAGCTCGCCGAGGGCTCGCTCGCATGGTTGCGCCGGCGCCGTGACCGGAACGGCCAGCCCCTGATCACGGAGGCCCAGTTCATGGCCGCTGAGCGTCTCGCGCGCGACTTCTGGAAAGCCCAGCTCTCCCCTCGCGTCACCGCCGACTGGTCGGGCACGGCGCCGAGCCGGCGTAGCGTGCGAGCGGCCCCTGGAGCCGGCTTCGACCTTGGCGACCACGTGGTGGCGGCGCGCCAGCGGGTCCATCGCGCGCTGGACGCCGCCGGGCCGGAGCTTGCCCGCATCCTGCTGTCGGTGTGCTGCTACGACGTCGGCTTGGAGGCCGCCGAGCAGGAGCAGGGATGGCCGCCCCGCTCGGCCAAGGTCGTCCTGCAGCTCGCGCTGACGGGGCTTGCCCGCCACTACGGGCTGATAGCGCCGCAGCCGGCATTCGGCCGTCTGCGCCACTGGGGAAGCGAGGACTACCGCCCCGACCTCGATAGCTGGAGGTAGCGCAAGGGTCGTCAGGCCGCTGCGGTCACGGCTTGCGCGTCGCGGCGGATGCGCTCCACCATCGAGAAGAACCCGTTCGAGCGCTGCGGCGTCAGGTGCTCCTGCAGTCCAAGGTCAGTGAAGGCCGCCTGGGCGTCGACGCCGAGAATCTCGTCTGCGGTCTTGCCCGAGTACATGGCGAACAGGATGGCGATGAGCCCGCGCACGATGTGGGCGTCGCTGTCGCCCTCGAACGTGAGAGTCGGCTTCCCATTCCCGCCGCTCGGGTCGACAGTGCTTGCCAGCCACACCTGGCTGGCGCAGCCGCGCACCTTGTTGGCGTCCGTCCGCTGCGTCTCGGGCAGTGGCGGAAGGGCGCGGCCGAGCTCGATCACATAGCGGTAGCGATCCTCCCAATCGTCGAGGAGCGCGAAGTCGGAGCGAATGACATCGAACGTCATGGGCCTCAGTCTGCACCCGATGCGGGTCGGAAGCGCGCCGCCTGCATCTTCCCGGTATGCATATGGTCTCGGTGGGGCCCCGTGCAAGCATGAACGGCGGCCGCCTCGGCGCCGTGGCCGTTCATTTCAGCCTCGCGCCTGCTTTGGCTCACCCCACGGCTCGCGCCGCGGGGCCGTGCTTCAGGAATTGTTCAGGCTCGTGCGCTGGACGCTGCCGCGCCAGGCCGGCGCCAGGTCGGCCGGCGTCAGGGTGCCGCGGGGCTCCGGCGACGGTCGGCTCTCAGGCTTGGTCTTGACGCTCGCCGGCTGCGTGCGTGCCGCACCCGCCTCCTCGTCCTTGCGCCCGCTCGAGCCGATCAGGTCGATGGCCATGCGCGCGCCGAACTCCGCCTTCTTCACGAAGGCTGCCCACACTTCGGCGCCGACGGTGCAAGCTTGGGCATGGCGGTCGCAGAAGGTGGTGGCGCGTTCGACCGCCGTGACGGCGGTATTGTAGAGGCGTGCCTGCTGCCGCTCATCGGTCGGCAGCAACAGCACCACGAGGCCGAGCCAGAAGGCCATCCTGAGAAGGAACATCACACACGCCCACTCGTCACCGCGCCCGATACCCTGGCGCACCCATGGCTACGACTAACAGACAAACCTCTCGATGCCGGAAAGAGGGCGCCTGCGATGCTGCGAAAACTTGCGTCGAATTTTATCCAATTCCAGGCCGGCAAGCTTACCGCCGGCCCGCCCCCGTCGCCGCCGCAGCCGCGCCGGGAGCTGGAGCAACTATTGGTGAAGAAGCCGAGTTAACAGATCGTTTACGGACCCCTCACGATAATGCCCGCGGGGTAAGGTAAGCGCAGGAGTAAGCATAATGACCCCGGGGCAGGCGCGCGTCGCGCTGTTGAGTTTCCTGTTCGTCATGGGTGGCGTTG